>JBFHGG010000047.1:0-19757 GCA_041583235.1 Halarcobacter sp. | reverse complement strand
TCAATATTATAAGTATGTCTAGTATCACCTTCTTTAAATTGTAGTGGTAATACACCCATTCCAACTAAGTTAGTTCTGTGAATTCTTTCAATTGATTCAGCAATTAAAACTTCAACACCTGCAAGTCTAACACCTTTTGCAGCCCAGTCTCTTGAAGATCCTTGACCGTAGTTAGTACCAGCAATGATAATAAGTGGTTGTTTTCTCTTAGTATATGTTTCAATAGCTTCCCACATTCTAGATTCAGTACCTTCTGGCATGATTTTAGTAAGTGAGCCTTGTTTAACAGATCCATCTTCATTTTTAACCATTTCGTTAAATAATTTTGGATTTGCTAAAGTAGCTCTTGAAGCAGTGTGATGATCACCTCTATGTGTTGCATAAGAATTTAAATCTTCAACAGGAAGACCTTTTGATAAACAATACTCACCAGAAGCTGATGTTGGTAGAATTGCATTAGATGGAGATAAGTGATCAGTAGTGATATTATCAGGGAAAACACCTAATGGTCTCATACCTTTAAGCTCAGGCATTTGCATATATTCAGCTTCCCAATAAGGAGGTTTGTTAATATATGTACTTTGAGTATTCCAATGATAGAATGGAGAAATTTCAATTCCACTTAAAGCATTTTTTGCAAACATTGGATCATAAATTGCGTCAAACATTTCAGGTCTTACTGAAGCTTTTTCAACTGCATTTATCTCTTCATCACTTGGCCAGATATCTTTTAATGTAATAGGATTTCCATCTTTATCTGTACCTAAAGAATCTGTTTCAATATCAAATCTAATAGATCCAGCTAATGCATATGCAACAACAAGTGCAGGTGATGCTAAAAATGCTTCTTTTACGTATGGATGAATTCTCCCATCAAAGTTTCTGTTTCCAGAAAGTACAGCAGTTGAATAAATATCATTATCAACAACTTCTTTTTGAATTTTTGGATCTAAAGCACCTGACATACCATTACAAGTAGTACATGCAAATCCAACAATACCAAATCCTAGTTTTTCAAGTTCAGGAAGAAGTTTCGCATCTTTTAAATATGTTTCAACTACTTTTGAACCTGGTGCTAATGAAGATTTAACCCATGGTTTTCTTTTTAATCCTAATTCATTTGCTTTTTTAGCTAGTAATCCAGCCGCAATAACATTTCTAGGATTAGAAGTATTAGTACATGAAGTAATTGCAGCAATTAAAATTCCACCATCTGGAATTTTATTTTCATCTTCTTCTTTAAAATCTTTAATTATCCCTTCAGCTACTAATGTATTTGTTGGTACTAATTTATGAGGTTTAGATGGACCTGCTAAAGATCTTGTAACTTTAGATAAATCAAAAGTTAATTCTCTTGCATAAGTTGCTTTTGTTAATTCACTTGCCCATAAACCATTTGCTTTAGCATATGCTTCAACTAATTTAACTTGTTCTGCTTCTCTTCCTGTTAATGTTAAGTAATCTAATGTTTGCTCATCAATACCAAACATAGCTGCACTTGCTCCATATTCAGGAGTCATATTAGAAATAGTTGCACGATCTCCTAAGTTTAAGTATTTTAAACCCTCTCCATAGAATTCTAAGAATGCAGAAATTACATTATTTTCTCTTAAAAAAGAAGTTAGTGTTAAAGCAATATCAGTTGCAGTTATTCCAGCAGCTCTAACACCAATAACTTTTACACCAATAACTTCAGGAACTCTCATATAAGAAGGATTTCCTAGCATTACATTTTCAGCTTCTAATCCACCAACACCAAGAGCATAAACACCAAGTGCATCAACATGTGGAGTATGTGAATCTGTTCCAACTAATGTATCAGGACTAGCAATACCGTCAATATTATGAACAACAGGAGACATTTTTTCTAAGTTGATTTGGTGCATAATACCATTTCCTGGAGGAATAACATCTACATTATCAAATGCTTCTTTTGTCCAGTTAATAAAGTGGAATCTATCTGCATTTCTTCTATCTTCGATATCTCTATTTTTTTGGAATGCATCTGGATCAAATCCACCACATTCTACTGCTAAAGAGTGATCAACGATTAATTGAGTAGGAACAACTGGGTTAACTTTTTTTGGATCTCCACCTTCTGCTGCAACTGCTTCTCTAAGACCTGCAAGGTCAACTAAAGCAGTAAGTCCTAAAATATCATGCGTTACAACACGGCTTGGGTACCAAGGGAAATCTTTGTCAGTTCTTTTTTCAATTAATTGTACAAGTGAATCTTCCAACTCCTCACTTGGACATTTTCTAAGTAAGTTTTCTGCTAATACTCTTGAAATATAGTTTAGTTTTTCAAAAGAACCAGGAGTAATATCTTCAACTGCTGCTTTTACATCGTAATAGCTTGTGTCAAAACCTTCTAATTTTTTTAGATATTTATCATTTGTCATTTTTATATCCATATATTTAAATTTTAAAAAGGATGGAATTCCTCCCATCCTTTTGTTTTGCTAAAATTAGCACTGAGTATTGTGTAAGTTTTTTTCTAAGTTTTGTGAAAAAATAATTACTATCTTTGATCTAAAGGAACAAATTTTAAACCTTCAGGACCTGTGTAGTTTGCAGATGGTCTAATAATTTTTCCATCTTCTCTTTGTTCAATTGCATGTGCACCCCATCCTGTAACTCTAGAGATAATAAAGATTGGAGTAAACATATCTGTTGGAATTCCCATTTGGTTATATGAAACTGCAGAGAACCAATCAAGATTAGGGAACATTTTCTTTTGTTCCCACATAATTGTTTCTATTCTTTCAGCAACATCATACATTAGAGTGTCATTATTCTCTTCAGATAAATCTTTAGCAACTTTTTTAATTACTACATTTCTTGGATCACTTGTAGTATATACAGGGTGTCCAAATCCAATAATAATCTCTTTTCTTGCCATTCTTTCTTTGATATCTGCTTCTGCTTCATCTGCTGAAGAGTATCTTTCTTGAATTCTAAATGCAACTTCGTTAGCTCCACCATGCTTAGGACCTCTTAACGCCCCAATTGCACCAGTGATACAAGAGAACATATCTGAGTTAGTTCCAGAAATTACTCTTGAAGTAAATGTAGAAGCATTAAATTCATGCTCTGCATAAAGGATTAAAGATACATGCATAGCTTTTACCCAAGATTCTTTTGGTTTTTCACCATGTAATAAGTGTAAGAAATGTCCCCCAATTGTATCATCATCAGTTACAACATCAATTCTTTTCCCATTATATGCATAGTGGTACCAGTAACATAACATAGAACCAAAAGATGCCATTAATTTATCAACAATATTTTGAGCTTCATCTTTTGGGTGAGACTCATCTTCAGACATAATAGCTCCTAGAACAGAACAACCAGTTCTCATAACATCCATAGGATGCGAAGTTTTAGGTAATTGTTCTAAGGCAGTTTTAACACCATCTGGAATGTCTCTCATACCTTGTAATTTTGTTTTGTAAGCTAATAATTCAGCTTTATTAGGTAACTTTTCATGAACAATTAAGTGTGCAATCTCTTCAAATTCAGCTTGTGTAGCAAATTCTAAGATATCATAACCTCTATAATGTAGGTCATTTCCAGTTTTACCAACTGTACAAATTGCTGTATTCCCTGCAGCAGTTCCTGAAAGTGCAACTGATTTTTTTGGCTTAAATCCTGTTGTTGTAGTACTCATAAATTTCCTTTTCCCTAGTTAAAATTAAATGTTGTTTTTTTTACTTTGATTTTCCAGCAGCAAATAGTGAATCCATTTTTTGCTCATAGTCATGGTAATTTAACATATCGTAAAGTTCCATTCTTGTTTGCATTAATTCTAAAGTACCTTCTTGTGTACCTTTTTCTCTTAAGTCTTGATATACAGTTAAAGCAGCTTTATTCATTGCTCTAAATGCTGATAATGGGTAAAGAACCATTTCAATTCCAACAGAACCTAATTCTTCAGTTGTAAACATTGGAGTAGCTCCAAATTCAGTAATATTAGCAAGTACAGGAACGGACATTTGATCTGTAAACTCTTTGTATTCTTTTAAAGTATGAACAGCTTCTGCAAAAATTGCATCAGCTCCAGCTTCAACATAAGCTTTTGCACGTGCAACTGCTGCTTCTTGACCTTCAGATGCATGAGCATCAGTTCTAGCAATTATATAAAAATCAGGGTCTAATTGCATTTTAGCATCAACAGCAGCTCTGATTCTATCACACATCTCTTCTGTAGTTACTAGCTCTTTATTAGGTCTATGTCCACATCTTTTAGCAGCAACTTGATCTTCAATATGTAATCCAGCAGCTCCAGATCTAATAAATTCTTTTACTGTACGTGCCACATTAAAAGCATGTCCCCAACCTGTATCAGCATCAACAATTAATGGTGTATCACAAATTGATGTAACTCTTCTAATATCAATACATACATCTTCAATCATAGTCATACCTAAATCTGGTAAACCATATGAAGCATTTGCAATTCCTCCACCTGAAAGATAAATTGCTTTATATCCTACTTTTGTAGCTTGTAGTGCTTGATAAGCATTAATAGTACCAACAATTTGTAATGGAGTCTCTTCTTTTAAAGCTTCTCTAAATTTTTTTCCAGCGCTCATATATATCCTTCTTGTGTTTTTATGTAATAATTATACATCAGTTTAATATTGATACAATGTATAGTTATTGTTTTAGAAATTACAATTTTTTTATACAAATAATAATTATGTACAATATCTGTTCTTATGTATTAAAATGGTACACTACATGAAAAGTTTTTAATAAGGCTGGAAAATGATTTATAAAAATGGTATTGAAAAATTTATAGAGATATTTAAGAGGTCAAATCTAAGTATATCAAAATTTGCCTCGCTTATACAAAAAGATAGAAGAACTGTTACTTCATGGATTGATAATATTGCTGATATTGAACCTAATAATGATGTAAAAGAAAAAATTTGTAATATTTTTAGATATCCAGATTTTATTTGGGATGAAGGTTGTAGTGGAGAGGAGTTTATTAAATCTATTACACAAATACCACAAAAAGAAGTAAGAATTATTGATGAAGATTATCATGGACGTTTAAGATATATTATGGATTTAGAAAAGAATAGAAGATTTGTAATCCAAGCACAATTCCCTGGTCCTATGTACAGAGATACTGCTGTAAAAAGAGTTTATAGAACTAAAACCTCTCCAGATATTGAAGATTTAAAGCAAGCAAGAATTTCTCAAATGCTAAGATATGATTATGATACAACAGAGTGGTATTCAATAAAATCTGTATTAACGTTTTGCTTTGCAAGTATAGGTAACTTTTATACAAAAGAAGAGAAAATAAAGATTCTTGAACTTATTTATGAATTGTTCAATAATAATTACAATAAAAAACTATTTTTATTTGATTCTTTTTCAAGAAAGATTTATGGAATGGAAACTACTTATATTTCTATTAATGTTAAACAAAAGATTCTTTTCTTTAAATCTCCAATAGAATCTGTATTTATTGAAATTAGAAATAAAAACTTAGTTGAAAGAATGCATAAATATTATTCTTCTCCTGTTGAAGCACCTTCTCATGTGAATTTTTTAGAATCTGTTAAAATAATAAAAATTTTACAAGATTCAGTTATGTATAATAATACATTAGCACAGGCTTATGAAACTATAAATAGAACAACTGATTATGGACAACTCTTCTATCATAATTTAAGTATAGATTTGCAGAAACAAGTCTCACAACCAAAACCTGGTCAAAAAAGGAATTAATAAATGACTACAAAAGAAAGATTATTAGCAACTACCTTTGAGGAAATTTATGAAAATGGTTATTACTCAACTTCAGTTGATAAAATTTTGAAAAAAGCTAAAATGAACAAAGGTTCTATGTATTATTATTTTAAATCAAAAAAAGAGTTAGTTCTTGCAGTAATTGATGTACATGTTTTTGGTTATATTGATAGAAAATATAGTGCAATTTTAGATACAGACGAAAACTATACAGAATCAATGTTTAAAGTTTTAAGAAATAGAGACTCTTTTAATTTTACCTTTGGTTGTAGATTAAACTCTTTAGTCCAAGAACTTTCACATCATGATGAAGATTTTAAAAATGCCTTGGAAAAAGTATATTTACATTTTGAAGATATTATATATAGAGTTTTATTAAAAGCTAAGGAGCATAAAGAGATTGATCATCCCGATATTAAACAATTAGCAATTTATGTTGTTGCATCAATTGAAGGCTGCTTATCAACTGCAAAGAAGTCACAAGATAGTTGTGTATTTGGTTCTTGTATGGAACAATTAGAATATTATTTTGAGCATATTAAAACAAAAAAATAAAATTTTTTCAAAACACTTGACTATTTAGTCAAAAGTTGTTATAATTCTTTTGACCATTCAGTCAAAGATCTTCTTTCGTCTCAAATCTTGACTGATTAGTCAAATAAATAAAAAGGAATTAAAATGAAAAAGTTTATTGGAATTGTAGTTTATAGTTTTACAATAGCTATTTTAGCGACAATGATGTTTGCTGAAGGTTCAAAATTTTATTCTTAAATAATATTTTGAACTATAAAATAAAATAAAATTTTAATATGAATATATCTTATATTTAAGATACTTTATTTAATATTTTAATATCTTACATTGTCATTATTGAAACTATGTTAATATCTCAATATGAATAATAAAAAAACAATCCTCAAAAATATATTTGGTCATGAACATTTTAGATCTTTTCAAGAAGATGTTGTTGACGCAATTTTGGCAAATCAAGATGTACTAACTATTTTACCAACAGGTGGTGGAAAATCACTTTGTTATCAACTTCCTACTTTAGTTATGGATGGGGTTACTATTGTAATTTCTCCTCTTATTGCTTTGATGCAAGATCAAATTAAAGCTTTAAATGATTTAAATATAAAAGCAGAAATGATAAGTTCATCACAATCAAATGATGAAAACTCTTTTACTCTCCAAAAACTTTTAAATGGAGATTTAAAATTTATCTATATTGCACCTGAAAGATTTACTTCAAATGAGTTTGTTGGAGTTTTACAAAGAATTAATATTAACTATTTTGTAATAGATGAGGCTCATTGTGTTTCTGCTTGGGGACATGAATTTAGAGCTGAGTATAGAAATCTTGATAGATTAAAAAGATTTTTTCCTAATACTTCAATTGCAGCTTTTACAGCAACAGCTACAAAAAAAGTTGAAGCAGATATTGCCTCTTCTTTAAACTTAGAAAATCCAAAACACTTTCGTGCGAAAACTATAAGAGATAATCTTGATATAAAAGTTGAACCTCGAATATCAAATGGAAAAAATCAGATATTAAACTTCCTAAAAGTTCACAAAGGTTTATGTGGAATTATTTATACTTTTACAAGAAAAGAGGCTGAGAGTATGGCTTCATTTTTAAGTGAAAAAGGCTATAGCTCAAAAGCTTATCACGCAGGTTTAAGTCCTAAAATAAAAGATGAAGTTTATGATGCTTTTGTATATGAAAAGATTGATATTGTTGTGGCTACCATTGCTTTTGGAATGGGAATTGATAAATCAAATATTAGATTTGTAATACATACAAGCTTACCAAAAACCTTAGAAAATTATTATCAAGAAATTGGACGTGCTGGACGTGATGGAGAAAAGTCTTACGTTTATTTATTATATTCAAAATCTGATGAGGTAAAAAGAAAAATTCAAATACAAGAGGCAATTGATAATTCATATAAACTAACAGGTTTAGATAAATTAGAAGCCATGTATAGATATTGTGTTTCAAATAATTGCCGTCATAAGATGATTGCTAAATATTTTGAAGATGAAATTGAAGCTTGTAAAACCTTATGTGATAATTGTACTAAAGAGGAGGTTGAACTTGTAGATGTTAGTGTTGATGCCCAAAAACTTTTATCAGCGATTTATAGAACTGAACAAAGATTTGGTTTAAATCATATAGTAGATGTATTAAGAGGTTCAAAAAATCAAAAGATATTAGAGTTTTCACATGATAAATTAAGTGTTTATAATATAGGACATGAAAAAAGTAAAAATGAATGGTTAGCAATTTGTGATAAATTGATAGATGATGAGGCTCTAGTTTTAGGTGAGTATAGGGTCTTAAAAATAACAAATCTCGGAATGCAGATTTTAAAAGGACAGCAAAAAGTCCTAATTGATTCTGATAAATTAGGCTTACTAGTAAAACAAGAAGAAGAGGAAGTTGAGTTAAGTTTTGATGAAAAAATATTTGAAGAGTTTAAAACATTAAGAAGAAAAATAGCACTAGAACATGAAGTTCCTGCTTATGTAATATTTGGAGATAAGAGTTTAAAAGAGTTTGCTTCAAAACTTCCTATTACAAAAGAGGATATGCTTAATATAAATGGAGTAGGCTTAGTAAAATATGAAAAGTATGGAGAGGTTTTTTTAGAACTTTGTAAAAATATAAAAGAAGAATATAAAGAAAAGTTAGAAAAAAATCCTAGTTTAAAAAAGCTTACTAAAACATATTTAGAGACTTTTGAATTAATAGAGAGTGGAAAAACCTTAGAAGAAATAGCACAAATTAGAGATTTAGGAATTTCTTCAATCTTAAGTCACTTAACTCTTTTATTTGAACATAAAAAAATATCGCAAGATAAAAAAGATGAACTTTTAGTTCCTCTTGAAATACCACTTGAAATTAATCAATGGATAGAACAAGGCTTAGAGTATGAAACTCTAAAAGAATTAAGACAATATTTATATCTTTATGAATATATGAAAAAAGATAATAAATAAAATAATTAAAGAGTGTCTTGGTGTTTATGATAATAATATATTGATCTTGATTTTGGAACAAAAACTTTTGATAGATGTTTTTTTAATTGTTGTAACATTTTAAACCCTTTTTATTTTTATAAAAAGTTTTATACACATTCTATTCCATAGGTTCTTTTTTATTAAAGAAAAATGCTTTTTTGTTTAAAAGTATGAATCTGCTAAAATACTTTCCTAATATAAAATAAGGAATATCATTGAAACAATATTTAGATTTACTACAGCATATTTTAGACAATGGTGTTAAAAAAGAGGATAGAACCGGAACTGGTACAACTTCTGTTTTTGGATATCAAATGAGATTTAACTTAAGTGAAGGCTTTCCTTTAGTAACAACAAAAAAGACTCACTTAAAAGCAATTATCTCTGAACTTTTATGGTTTATTGAAGGAAGTACAGATGAAAGAAGACTTGCTGAAATAAATTTTTCTGATAAGGCTTCTAATTTAATTGGCAAAAAAACTGTATGGACAGCTAATGCTGATGCCCAAGGGAAAGCCTTAGGTTATACAAATACAGATACTATCAAAGAATTAGGTCCTGTATATGGAGCACAGTGGCGTTCTTGGATGGGAACTGATGGAAAAGCAATTGATCAATTAAGTGATATTATCAATCAAATTAAAACAAATCCTGATTCTAGAAGAATTATCCTTTCTGCTTGGAATGTAGGAGAAATAGAAAAAATGGCACTTCCTCCTTGTCATACTTTTTTTCAGTTTTATGTAGCAAATGGGAAGTTGTCTTGTCAATTATATCAAAGATCTGCAGATGTATTTTTAGGAGTTCCTTTTAATATTGCTTCTTATGCTCTTCTAACTATGATGATAGCTCAAGTTTGTGAATTAGAACTTGGGGACTTTGTTCATACTTTTGGTGATGCACATATTTATTCGAATCATGTAGAACAAGTTAATTTACAACTATCTAGAACACCATATAAAAAACCAAGAATGAAAATCAATCCTGAAGTTAAAGATATAAACGATTTTAAAATGGAAGATTTTGAATTGCTTGATTATGTATGTGATGAAGCTATAAAAGCAAAAATGGCAGTTTAAGGAAAACAAATGAAAATTTCAATGATAGTAGCATATGGAAAAAATTGGGAGATTGGTTTAAATAATCAAATGTTATGGCATATAAGTGAAGATTTTAAAAACTTTAAAACTATAACTTCAGGACATCATATTTTAATGGGAAGAAAAACATTTGAATCAATTGGAAAACCTCTTCCAAATAGAACTTCTTTAGTCTTATCAAATTCTGGCTTTGAGCATGAAGGAGTTTTTACTTTTTCTAATGTTCAAAAAGCTTTTGATTTTGCAAGAGAAAAAGGAGAAGAAGAATTATTTATAATTGGGGGAGCAAATATTTATGAAAATCTATTCCCTTATGTTGATAAAATGTATTTATCAGAAGTTGATTATGAAGGTAAAGCGGATGCTTTTTTGAAAAAGATTGATTTTTCCACTTGGGATTTAGTAGAAGAAAAAAATTATGAAGAAATTATGCAAAATGATGATGTAAAAACTCCTGCTTGGAGTTTTAAAGTTTGGGTAAAAAAAGATTAAAGGCAAAATATGACTATTAATACTTTTGATGATATTGATTTTAATAATTTGTATGTAGAACAAAAAGAAAAATCAACTTTTAAAATGAAATCTCAAGGGGCTTGGGATAAAAAAGCAGTCTCTATGAATAAAAAAGTTCATAAATCTATTTATAATGAACAGTTTGTAAAACTATTAGAACTTGAAGGTATTGACTCTTTACTTGATGTTGGATGTGGAGTTGGAAATTTATCTTTAAAACTCTCTCCTAAAATTGAAAAAGTATATAGCCTAGATTATTCAAGTAAAATGCTTGAAATTTTAGAAGAAAATGCAAAAAAACAAAATATTAAAAATATAAAAACTATAAATAAATCATGGTATGACTCTTGGGATGAAGTAGAAAAAGCTGACTTAGTGATAGCTTCTAGATCTATGGAAGTAAAAGATATGAAAGAAGCCTTGATAAAATTAAATAATAAAGCAAATAAAAAAGTAGTACTTTCATATAAAGTTGGTGGTTCTTTTGTATCAGAAGAGATTTTAAATGTTTTAAAAAGAGATATAATAAAAAAGCCTGATTATATTTATCTTGTAAATATTCTTTATAGTATGAATATATTTGCAAATGTTAACTTTGTACAAAGTGAAGGAAGAGGCACAATTTATACTTCAAAAGAGAAATTTATTGAATCAGTTGCATGGAGTATTGGAAATCTTAGTAATGAAGAAATAGAAAGATTAGAAGATTATTATGACAGTTTAAATAAAAATCAAATATTAAAAGAAGAGTTTGTTTATTGGGCTATTATTTCTTGGGATAAAAAACACTCTAATCATCACTAAGCCATTTTTTATTAAAATCTTTAAATGAGTTTGGATAATAGCGATGTTTTGGTATATTATTTACAATTACAGCTATTATTAATAAAATAAATGCTCCTGAAGTAACAGGAACTAAGACATATAAAAAACCAAGCTCATGTATTTGATTACTACCAATTACTGCTATTAATGACGTAGCACCTCCAGGAGGATGTAAAGTTAAAGTTAATTGCATAATTAATATAGAAGTTGCAACAGCAAATGCAGATGCTAAAAGTATATTTGAAAAAAATAGTTTATATGAAACTACACCAACAATGGCTGATAAAATATGTCCACCAATTAAATTTCTAGGTTGTGCTAAAGGAGAATGAACAGCTCCATAAACTAAAACTGCACTTGCACCAAAAGACCCAATTACAAGTGTTAAGTCTTTATCATTTAATATATCATTATGAAAATAAGATATTGCTAGAATTCCTAAAAATGACGCTATCCATGACCAAATAATATTCGCTTTTTCTATTTTTTCTGTATTTATTTTTTTAAATTGTTTTAAAAATGTTTTCATATTATATTTCTGCCTTAAATAAAAATTTATCTTAGCAAAAAGTAGAAATCTATTATTTGATATCAATCAATAAATAAAAGGATATAGTTAAAAAGATTATAAAATAAGAGAGTAAACTCTCTTATTTTATATTTATTATAATAATTCTAAAGTTTCAGCAAGGCTTCCAGCGATTTTTTTATAATTTCTTATTTCTAATAATCTCTCCTGACCACGAACTCCAACTTTTGTTACATCATCTTTTGAAAGAGCAATTATATATTCAATTTTATTTTTAATTGAATTTTTATCAAATTTACAGAACCATGCATCAAAATCATCAGTAAAAATAGTGTTATTATTCGCATTATTTGTCATAATACAAGGTACTGCAGATGAATAATAATCCATAATTTTAACTGGAGTGGATGTATTAAAAAGTGGAATCTCAGGTAAAATTGATACTCCAATATCAGATTCTGATATTAATTTTAACAACTCTTCTTTATTTTTTGCATTATGAATTTCTACATTATTTGCCAATGTGCTATAAGAATTTACAACTTTTGTAGCATATTCAGGATCTTTTGTAGAGATTGTTAATTTCCAATCATTACTTTGAACGTCATTAAATGCATCAAGTACAGTTTCAAACTCTCTTAATTTGTCTAAGGTCCCTGCATAGAAAAACCTTTTTTCCTTTTTCTCATGTTGTAAATTTTCATGTAAAAGTTCAGGATCAATTGCGGGAGGACAAATGAATGTTTTAGTCGAAACTCCCTCAAAATACTCTTCTTGCATTTGTTTTGAAGTTGGCATAAATATATCACATTGGTTTATCATTTTTGTTTCAGAATAAGTTGTTAGAGTATTATTTAAATGCTTTAAAAAAGTAGCTTTATTATTTGCTTTATCAACTTGCATTTTTGCTCTTCTTTTTGGGAATGATAATCTATACCCAACTTTGAAATTATATGTTCCACTCATGGATAAAACATGTTTTAAAATTTCTCCAGAATTTCTTACAACTACAAAAGAGTATAAAGAAATATCTACTCCATTGTTTTTTAATTCTTGTAGTACTTTTGTTTTATCCGCTACAGGTAAAATAAATCTGTGTTCATCTTTTTTTTCAAAAATTGCCTTAAATTCACTAAAATAAACTATATCTATTTCAAAATATTCTTTTAAATACTTTTCAAAAAGAGGTCCTATGAAACTATGATCTGTGTATTCGTCTTGGTCAGTGATGTATAAGAATTTTTTCATCTCTTAACTCCTAAAATAAAATATAAGAAATTATATATGCTTATAGTTGCAAAAGAAAAGCATTTATATAATTATTATTCTTTTTTTAGTTTAATTTCAGCTAAAAGAACTGCAAAAATGATTAAAATAGCTCCTGATATTTGAATAGGGGTTAATATTTCATTACCTACAAAATACCCATAGATACCGGCACTTACAGGCTCAATAGAGAATATAATTGCTGTTTTTGTAGGTGTTGTAAACTGTTGCATATAGGTTTGAATTAAAAAAGCATAAACTGTAGCTATAACAGCAGTAATTAGTACAGCTTTTATAAATATATAATTGAAATCTAAATTAAAAGTTACACTATCTAGGCTTAATGAAAATATTAAAGAGAGTAATGTTACTGTTAAAAATTGAAATAATACAAGCATAAAAACATTAACTTTTTTTGAATACTTATCTGTAAAAACAATTTGTAATGCAAAAAAAGCAGCACAAATTAATCCTAAAAGCTCACCAGTTCCAATACTGAGATTTCCACTCATAGTTAGTAAATATAATCCTACAACTGCTAAAATTGAGCCAATAAAAACCATAAATCTAACATGTTGTTTAAATAAAACAAAGGCTAAAAAAGGAACAATTATTACATTTAAGCCAGTTAAAAAAGCAACTATTGAACTTTTTGTAAGAGAAAGACCAAAGGTTTGTGTTGCAAATCCTGAAAAAAGAAAAATACCAAGAACTACACCATAGATTATTGCTTCTTTATTTAACTGCGTAAAATATTTAAAAGAAATTATTGCCATTAATATTGTAGCAATTCCAAATCTAAAAAATAAAAATGCATATACAGGTACAGTTTTTATTGCATCTTGTACCATTAAAAAAGTTATTCCCCATGATATAGCAACTGTTAAAAGAAGAAAATCTGCTCTTAATTCAAGTAATTTTTTTTTATTCAATTTTTTCACCAATTCTAGATTTCAATTTTTGAAGATGGATTATATCTGATTATAGATAAATTTTAAAATTTCTATTTAATTGTATATTTATTACATATTAATTTAAATTTAACTCGTATTATTATAGTATTATGTCTTAAGCAAAAAAAAGAGAGAGAATGAGTAATAATATTATCAATATGGATAAAATCAATAAATTTTATGACGATTTTCATGTCTTAAAAAATATTAATTTTTATGTTAAAAAAGGCGAAATTGTTGTTGTTTGTGGGCCTTCAGGTTCTGGTAAATCAACACTTATTAGATGTATAAATGGTTTAGAAGATATAGATGATGGACAAATTGTTGTTGATGAAATTGATATTCATGCAAGCAAAAAGAATTTACAAGAAATTAGAGGTGAAGTTGGAATGGTATTTCAACATTTCAATCTCTTCCCTCATTTAACAATATTAGAAAATATTACACTAGCTCCAGGTTTAGTAAAAAAAGTAAAAAAAAGTGAAGCAAAAAAAATTGCAATGGAACTACTTGAAAAAGTAAAACTTGCAGATAAAGCAGACTCTTATCCTGGTGATTTATCAGGGGGACAAAAACAACGTGTTGCAATTGCAAGATCTCTTGCAATGAAACCAAAAGTTATACTTTTTGATGAACCAACTTCAGCATTAGATCCCGAAACAATTGGTGATGTTTTATCTGTTATGAAAGATTTAGCACAAGAAAATTTTACAATTGTTTGTGTAACTCATGAGATGGGTTTTGCAAAAGAGGTTGGAGATAGAATTGTATTTATGGATGAGGGAGTTATTGTTGAAGAAAATTCACCTGAAGATTTTTTTAATAATCCCAAAAGTGAAAGAGCTAAGAAATTTTTAAAAGAGATATTAACACATTAGAAAGCTTTAAAGAAGAAGGAAGAGAAAAGAAGATGAAGAAAATTTTACTTATAGTAGTATTAATTTTAAATATCAATGCACTATTTGCTGATGATATAAATGTATGGAAAAAATCTACATTAAATGAGATATTACAAAAAGGTGAATTAAGAGTTGGCCTAGAACCAGGTTATATGCCTTTTGAAATGAAAGATAAAAAAGGTAGATTAATAGGTTATGATGTTGATATTGCAAAAGCAATGGCAAAGGCAATGGGCGTAAAAGTTAAATTTGTACCAACTGCTTTTGATGGAATTATTGCAGGACTTATTACAAATAAGTTTGATGTAATTATTTCAGGAATGACAACTACACAAAAAAGAAATTTAAAAGTTAATTTTTCTGATCCTTATATAGTTGTAGGTCAGACACTTTTGTTAAATAAAAATTTAGAAAATGAAATAAAAAATGCAATAGCATTAGATAATGAAAAATATACTGTTGTAGCAAAACTTGGTCAAACAGGTGAAATTGTAGCAAGAAAATTTTTTAAAAAAGCAAAGGTAATTACTTTTGATACAGAAGGACAAGCAGTCTCTGAAGTTTTAAATGGAAGAGCTGCAGCTTTTATTAATGATAAACCTTTTAATACTGTATTTATGGATAGTAAGGGAAAAGAAAAATTGCTACATTTAGATAAATCGCTTACTTATGAACCTTTAGCTTTTGCGGTTAGAAAAGGTGATTCTGACTTTTTAAATTGGCTAAATAATTTTTTACGGCAAATAAAAGAGGATAAAGTGACAGATTTAAATGGAAGATTGTATCAAAAGTGGTTTGTTGATACAAAATGGCTTAAAAAAGTTCAATAATAATTGAACAAATCAATCTTAACAAACAAGGAGTAAAGATGAAAAAACTAATTTTAGCACTTATGGTGTTTGCAACTGCAAATTTATTAGCAGATGACATTAACTTATGGAAGAAGTCAACGCTTAATCAAATTCTTCAAAGAGGTGAATTACAAGTATGTATGGAACCTGGGTACATGCCTTTTGAAATGAAAGACAAAAAAGGTAGAATTATTGGTTATGACGTGGATATGGCAAAAAAAATGGCTAAAGAAATGGGAGTTAAATTAAAACTTCTTCCTACTGCATGGGATGGTATTATTGCAGCTTTAATTACTAGTAAATGTGATATTATCATGTCGGGGATGACTGTTACTCAACAAAGAAACTTGAAAATTAATTTTGCTAATCCATATATTGTAGTTGGACAAACAATGATGATGAGTAAAAAACTTGAGGGGAAAATTAAAAGTGCTAAAGATTTAGATACTCCTGAGTACACTGTTGTTACTAAACTTGGAGTTACAGGTGAAGTTGCAGCTAGAAAATTTTTCAAACAAGCAAAAATTATTACTTTTGAATCAGAATCTGATGCTGCATCGGAAGTTTTAAATGGTAAAGCAGATGCTATGATTTATGATCAACCATATAATGTTTTATTTATGTCTAACAAGGGTAAAGATAAATTAGTACATTTAGATGCACCATTAACTTATGAACCATTAGGATGGGCTGTAAGAAAAGGTGATCCTGATTTTCTTAACTGGTTGAATAATTTCTTAAGACAAATGCAAGAAGATAAAGTTCTTGGATTCTCTGATGGATTATATGAAAAGTGGCTTGTTGACACTAAATGGTTAAAAAGAGTTCAATAATAAATGGGCAAGAAACATCAAAGTTTAGCACAAAATAAAAATTTAGGGCATTTAATTGCTCTAGGTTTTTATATTTTATTAGCTTATTCATTATATATAGCTGCTTCAAATATGAATTATGTTTGGAAATGGAATTCAATTCCAGATTATTTTATGTACACTGAAACACAGACTTTTGAAGCACCAGTAGATGGAAAGTTTATTCAAGAAGATGGAATTTATTATATACAGAAAATTGATGAGAAAGTAAAACTAGAATTAGATGATACTTATGAGTTTGATTATTCTGTTGGGGAAGATGTATATGAAGGTGATTATTTAGCCTCTAAAAAAGAAACACATACTGGTCCTGTGTTAAATGGACTATGGGTAACACTTAAAATATCATTTTTTGCAGCAATTCTAACTTTTTTTATAGGTATTATAATTGCTTTAATGAAATTATCTTCTTATCAGTTTTTAAAAGATATAGCCACGGTTTATATTACTGTAATTAGAGGAACTCCTTTATTAGTTCAAATATTTTTATTCTATTTTATAGTTGCAAATATATTTGAGCTTGAAAGATTTGTTGCAGGTGTTTTAGCCTTAGGAATTTTCTTTGGTGCATATATGGCAGAGATTTTAAGAGGTGCTATTCAATCAATAGATAAAGGTCAACTAGAAGCTGCAAATTCTTTAGGTATTTCAAATTTTCAAGCTATGAGATATATTATTTTACCTCAAGCTTTTAAAAGAGCACTTCCTACGCTTGTTGGTGAAATGATTGCTTTAGTAAAAGATTCATCTTTGGTATCAGTTATTTCAATTACAGATTTAACAAAAGTAGGGAAAGAAATTGTTGCTAATACCTTCTCTCCTTTTGAAACCTGGATAGTAATTGCAGTTGTATATTTATGTATTACCTCAGTATTAAGTTATATTGGCCATAGAATTGAAAAAAATATGGCTGCAAGTGGTGGAATGAATTAATTGCAGCTAGTTCAAAATTTTTTACAGCAAGGAATTACATTCTTTGCTATTATGGATCCAATAGGGATTAGTGCACTTGCGCTATCCCTTCTTAGTACAAATATTACAAAAACTGAAATTCATGCAGTTGCAAAAAAATCTACTTTCACTATTTTAATAGCTTTTTTTGTAGTTCTAATTACTGGTGATTTAATATTAAAAATATTTGGTATTGGTGCTGATTCATTAAAAGTTATGGGTGGAATTATTTTACTTTTAATGGCAATTTCAATGGTAAATGGAAGTTCTAAAGAAAAAACAGAAAATGAATTAAAGAATAATGAAGAACTAGCAGTTATACCAATAGGTATCCCTATCGCATTTGGAACAGGTTTATTTACAACTATTGTAATTTTTAAGCATCAAGCCCAAACTTTTTTAGATCTTATATCTATATCCTTAGCTTTTTGTATTAATGCTTTAATTTTTTATTTAATACTTAGAAATTCTATTTATATTAAAAAATATTTAGGTGCAACAGGTCAAAATATTATTACAAAACTAATGGGATTAATTGTTGGGGCAATTGCTGTACAATTTGTAATTTCTGGTATTGTTCACTTATCAAAGAATTATATGTAATGGAATTAGATGTATTTTTTAAAGGTTTTATTGTAACCTTTTCTTTAATAGTTGCAATAGGTGCTCAAAATGCATATCTATTAAAACTTGGACTTCTAAGACAACATGTTCTAAAAGCTGTAATATTTTGTACTTTTTCAGATTTTTTATTAATTTCTGCAGGAGTTTTGGGTCTTGGTTTTTTTATCAAAGGTAATCAACTACTTATAAACAGTATTGCTATTTTTGGAATACTATTTTTATGCTTTTATGCTTTTTTATCATTTAAGTCAGCTTTTAAAAATGAATCCTTACAAATTGATGATAATGTAAAAACAAATCCTTTAAAACAAGTTATTGGAATGTTGTTTGTTTTTACTTATTTAAATCCTCATACATATTTGGATACAGTATTACTTATTGGTGGTATTGGAGCAAATATTGAATCAGAATTAAAAGTATTATTTTTATTTGGAGCAGTTTTAGCTTCAGCTACATGGTTCACACTTTTAGGTTTTGGAGCAAGATTTTTAATTCCATTGTTTAAAAAGCCAATTACTTGGAAAATACTTGATACTTCAATTGGTTTTATTATGCTATTTATTGCATACTCATTAATCGACTTAATTAAATAATATCTAGCAATATTAATTTATAAAAAATTAGTTAATAATTAAATTTAGTTTAATTATAAAACTTAAAATAATTCTATCATGATAATATGAGTCGATTTTTTTTAAGGTGGGATAATGTATAAAAAAGTGAAAATTCTATTTATTGAGAACAAAAAACTCTGGATTGATACATTTATTTTAATACTTTTGATTTCTCTTACTTTTATTCTATTCTTTAAATATAAATTTTCATACAATATATCTGATTTTATAAAAGATAATGATCTAGGTGTCTTAGTTGCAACATTAGCAATTAGCTCCATTTTGATGTTAGTTTTTATGTTAAAAAGATTTATTGAGTTACAAAAAATTTTAAAATATGCAAACACAGATCCTCTTATTGGAATTACTAATAGAAGAAAAGGTTTGGAATATATTACAAATGAAATAGATGAATTGAAAGATTCTAATCATAAATCTTCTTTAATTATGTATGATATTGATGATTTTAAAAAAATTAATGATATATATGGACATGACATTGGAGACTATATATTAAAAGAATTATCTACAATTATTGAAAAAGCATCTAGACTTGAAGATCTTATAATTAGATGGGGAGGGGAAGAGTTTATGATTATTTGCCCTAATACTAATTTAGAAAGTGCAGTAACATTAAGTCAGAGATTTAGACTTTGTGTAGAAGAGCATATATTTGAAAAAGGTATTAAAATTACTGCAAGTTTTGGAGTAATTGAATTAAATAAAAATGAAGAGTTCTCAAATCAAATTATAAAAGTTGATAAACTTTTATATAAAAGTAAAAAAGAAGGAAAGAATAGAATTTCTTTTTAATTTCTTTTTTACTAAAAGAGCTATTTAATAAAATAGAGTATAATTAATTTTTAAATAATAACCATCCTATAAAGAATAGCTTAAACGAATAGCTATTCTTTTGGACATTACTTTATTGTTTGTTTTTTTGAGTATTTTTAGAAATATTCAAATG
>JBFHGG010000046.1:0-19920 GCA_041583235.1 Halarcobacter sp. | reverse complement strand
GACTAGACAAAGGAAATCTTTAGGTCTAGTAGCAACAAAAGCAAACATTGAAAAAGTTGAAAACCATATAATTCCTAAGTTAATCTTATCACTTGAAGAATCATCAAGTGAGTTCTTTAAAAGCAAGATGTTAACAGTAGATGAGTTTATAAAAACATCAATTGAAATGCATAAATCTTCAAGAAATGAAGAAACAACTGCCGATTATTATGGTATTTATAACAATCATATAAAATCAATTTTTGGCAATAAAAAAATTCACGAAATTAAACCCTCACATTTAAAGCAGTGGCAAACTGATTTAATGATAAAAAAAGGTTTAAGTGCTAGTAGAATGAAAACTATTAGAAAAGTGATGTCAAGAATGTTAAATGATGCAATTGATGATGAGATAATAGATAAAAATCCATTATCAAGAGTTCCAGCTCCTAAAGTTATGCCTACAGAAGTAAAACCTTTTTCATTAAATGAAATTAAAAAGTTAATTTCAAATGCAGAAGGACAATTCAAAAACTTTATAGCAACTGCTTTTTTAACTGGTGCTAGAAGTGGAGAATTATTAGGTTTAAAGTGGGAAGATATAGATTTTGATAAAAAAGAGATAACAATCAAAAGAAGTATCAAGATGGGGACTATTAGATATCCAAAAACTATTAATAGTATTAGAACTATTGATATGATTGATAAACTAATTCCTTTCCTACAAGAACAATTTGAATTAACTGGAATTAAAAATGGTTTTGTGTTTTTAAATAGAGAAGATACACACTATTATGATATCAAAAGATTAAGAAATACCTATTGGAAAAAGCTCTTAATAAAATGTAAATTAGAGTATAGACCTATTTATCATACAAGACACACTTTTGCAACAATAATGATAGAAAAGGAAGATATTCTTTGGGTATCAAATATGTTAGGACATATAGACTCTACAACTACACTTTCAAAATATGCTAAATATATGAAAAAGCCAAACATAAAAAGAGGTAAGTTTCTAACTAACTTATTTTAGTTGGCAGTCGTTTTGGCAGTCAAAATAGCAGACGATATTAATATTAAAATCACTCTCTAAAATTCACTTTAGAAAAATTATTAAATAAATAAAATATTTTAATATAAATATATTGTCAATCGTTGGCAGTCATTTTGGCAGTTAAAGAAAATTTTGTGTTGAATAACCCTAGTTTTAAGGGCTTATTGAATAAGTGGCTCCGGCACCTGGATTCGAACCAGGGACCAAATGATTAACAGTCATCTACTCTACCACTGAGCTATGCCGGAATCTATAAAATTTATCTCTAAAAAAGCATTTATAAAAAATAAAGTGGCTCCGGCACCTGGATTCGAACCAGGGACCAAATGATTAACAGTCATCTACTCTACCACTGAGCTATGCCGGAATCTGTACTTATTTATAAATGGGATGGAATTATAGTAAAAAAAACACTCTTTGTCAAGATTATTTTTACAACTTTAGAAGTTTTTGTAAAATTTTATAGTACCACTATCTACAAGAGAAATTATTGCTTCATTTGTAAGTTTTTCTAAAGTTATAATACTTTCTTCAACAAACATATTTTCAATATAAATTTTAGGATGCTTGGTAAATAATTTTTTAATTGTATATGGAAGAATAAGCAGGATAGACCTGCTTATTTATATTTGAGATTTATTTTTTTAAAGAAACTTTTCTTACTATCGTTTTGATACTCTTTTACATTCACTTACAAAGTGTATTGCATTTTCTACAGGAACATCAGGTAAGATTCCATGTCCTAAGTTAAAGATATGCCCCTCACTTTGCATAGTTTCTTGAATCTTTTCTACACATTTAGTAGTCTCTTCTTTAGAATACAATCTACAAGGTTCCATATTTCCTTGAAGAACATATTTTTCACCAAGTTTAGCTTTAGCCATAGACATAGGAGTTCCCCAATCTACACCAAATACATCAAAGTTTCCGTAAACTCCACCCATATTAATAAATGCAGAAACTCCTTTAGGGAACATAATTATAGGAATATTAGGGTATTTTTCTTTAATATAATCAGCTATTTCAACCATATATTTCCAAGAAAATTCATCATAACGACCTGGTTCAATTGCTGATGCCCATGAATCAAAGATTTGAACAACATCAGCACCTGCTTCTATTTGTTTTACCATATAGAACTTTACTACTTCTGTTACTTTTTTAAGAATTTTATGAAGTAATTCAGGATTTGAATACATCATTTTTTTACAAATATTATATGTCTTAGTACCCTGTCCCTCAATCATATAAGTAGCAAGTGTCCAAGGAGCACCTGTAAATCCAATAAGAGCTTTATCTTCAGGTAGTTTTTGTTTTAAAAGTTTAATAGTGTCATATACATATGTCAACTTATCAGCTGCTGCTTCACCACCAAGTAATGCATCAATATCTTCTTCATTTACAATTGGATCTTTGAATACAGGACCCTCACCTTTGATAAACTCTAAATGCATTCCCATTTCATTTGGAATCACTAAAATATCAGAGAATAAAATTGCAGCATCAACTCCAACTATATCAAGAGGTTGAATAGTTACTTCACAAGCTTTTTCTGGATTATGGCACAGGTTTAAAAAATTCCCTGCTTCTGCTCTTACTTTCATATATTCAGGAAGATATCTTCCTGCTTGTCTCATCATCCACACAGGAGTATAAGGAGTCTCTTTTCTTAAACATGCATCTACAAATATTTTTGACATCAATAACCTTCTTTTAAATCTTTTTTATTTTTTTCCAACTTTACCTAAAAAGTAAAGTCCAATTGCAAGTACCATAATAGATACTGCAAAATATAGCATTTCTAATGCACTTGTATATTTCATATGTAATACTCTTTGGAAGAATCCAACTACAAGTACCATAATAATTACTTTTGCAATTTTATCTTTTAATTGATCAAGAGAGGAAATAGCAAGTATATTATTTCCAGTCTCTTTGTTTTCAGCAACTTCTATTTTTGAAATAAAAAGTTCATATATACCAAATGCAAAAATCAACATTACAATTGCAATAAGGTATAAATCAACAGCACCAATTATTTTACTAACAATAACTTCATGAAAGTCTACAGGATGTAATCCATTTACATATACATTAAAAGTATAAGACAAGACTTCAAAAATATCCACAGAAGCTACAATAAATAAAATTATAGCTCCAATTAATCCAAATACAACAGCTAGAATAATAAATAATCTAGTTTTCCACATCGCACTTTCAAAAAGTTTTTCTAGCATTAAATATCGTTCTCCATTTCAATCCATTTTAAAGCAATTCTAACAGAGTTTGTAGCAGCACCTACTCTTACTTGATCAGCAACATTAAAGAAATGAACTATGTTTGGAGCATAAATATCTTTTCTAATTCTTCCTACAAAAGTAGTATCTGTATCAGTTGAAATAATTGGCATTGGATATGCTGCATTTTCTAAATCATCGATAACTTCTACATTTTCAAATTTTTCTAAGGCTTCTCTTACTTCATTTACATCAACATCAACACCATCTTCAAAAGTTACTGTAATAGACTCTGAATGTGATCTTAAAACAGGAACTCTAACACAAGTTGCAGCAACTGCTACATTTTTATGTAAGATTTTTTGTGTTTCATTAACCATTTTCATTTCTTCTTTTGTGAAATAATTTGGCTGTTTAACATCAATTTGAGGAATAACATTATTTACAATTTGATGAGCAAAAGCTTCAATTTTACTTTCATCTAATTTAAAACTTAACATATCTTGCATTTGTCTTACAAGCTCTTCCATACCAGCTTTTCCAGCTCCTGAAACTGCTTGATACGTTGAAACATCAACTCTTGTAATTCCATATAAATCATCAAGTGGTTTAAGTGCTAATACCATTTGAATAGTTGAACAATTTGGATTTGCAATAATTCCTGTCTCTTTCCATAAAGAAATATCTTCAGGATTAACTTCAGGAACTACTAAAGGAACCGTAGGATCCATTCTAAAATGACTTGTATTATCAATTACAACAGCACCTGCTTCAACTGCAAATTTTGCAAACTGCTCAGAAATACTTCCACCAGCAGAAAAAAATGCAATTTCAATTTCATTTTCTTCAAAACAAGTCTCAGTCAATTCTAAAACTGTGATTTCTTTTCCAGCAAACTCTACTTTACACCCTGCACTTCTTGCACTTGCAAGTGGTACTAAATTGTTAATAGGAAAGTCATACGCTTCCAATACTCTAAAAAGTTCTTCACCAACTGCACCAGTAGCTCCAACTACTGCAACATTAAATTTTCTCATTTTTCTAATCTTCCTCTTTTTTATCTAAATCATCCATTAAAGATGGTGTTTGATTATTATTTGTATTTGATTCTGTATTTGTCTCAGAATCTGTTAACTCTATATTCTCAACAGGTATTATTTCACCATCTTCTGTATATCTAATAACATTTCCATGTTCATCAACTTCAATATCTTCAGCTTCTTTTGGACATTTTGCTATTGAAACAACCTTATCTTTTGCATCAACATTTACAATTATTACACCTGAAGTATTTCTTCCTGCTTTTCTAATTGTTTGCATATCAACTCTAATCATTTTTCCAATAGAAGTTAATATCATTAAATCTTGTGCTTCATCTACAAGTACTGCACCCACAACACTTCCTGTTTTAGCACTTAATTTCATAGAAATAACACCAGAACCTGCTCTATTTGTCTCTCTATACTCTTCAACTGTAGTTCGTTTTCCAATACCTTTTTCAGATACTGTTAATAACTCTTGCTCAATATTATCAACAACATTAGCATCTACAACAAAGTCAGAATCATGTTTAAACTTAATTCCTCTAACTCCTCTAGTACTTCTTCCTTGTTCTCTTGTTTTTTCAATATCAAATCTAATACATTGACCAAGGCTTGTAAATACCATTAGGAATTGAGAGTTAACATTTGTAATCTTAGCTGTTACAATCTCATCTGCCTCATCTAAAACAATAGCTCTAACACCATTTGATCTAATATTTGAGAATTCAGATAATGAAGTTCTTTTTACAACACCATTTCTAGTAAAGAATGCTAAAGATTTAGATTCATCAAAGTCTGTTGTTGGAATAATTTCCATAATCTTTTCATCAGGTCTTAGGTTAATTAAATTAACAACTGCTTTACCTTTTGCAGTTCTAGAACCTTCAGGAATTCTATAAACTTTCAGCCAGTAAAGTTGTCCCATATTTGTTACAAACATCAAGGTATCATGAGTATTAGTTACAAAGAATCTTTCAATAAAGTCATCATCGTGAGTAGTAACGGCTACTTTACCTTTTCCACCACGTCTTTGTTTTTCATAAGACTTAATTGGAACTCTTTTTACATATCCATTATGAGTAATAGTAACTACCATTGGCTCATTTGGAATTAAATCTTCAATGTCAATATCATCATATGAATCTTCAATATCAGTTAATCTAGGAGTTGCATATTTTTCTTTTATTTCTAATAATTCTTCAGTAATAATTTCATTTAATCTAGCTTCTGATTTTAAAATCTCTTCAAGCTCTGCAATAAGAGTCAATAACTCTTGATATTCAGCTTCTAATTTATCTCTTTGAAGACCTGTAAGTCTTCCTAATCTCATATCTAAAATAGCTTGAGATTGAATTACACTTAAACCAAATCTATTTTGTAAACTCTCTTTAGCTTCTGCATCATTTGATGAGGCTCTAATAATTTTCACAACTTCATCAATATTGTCTAAAGCAATTTTTAAACCTTCTAAGATGTGAGCTCTAGCCTTAGCTTTTTCTAAATCAAAGATTGTTCTTCTAATAATTACTGTTTTTCTATGTGATAAGAAAACATTTAAAATCTCAGGTAATTTAAATATCTTTGGTTCTTTGTTATAAACTGCTAAAAGAATAATTCCAAAGGTAGTTTCCATTGGAGTTGATTTGTAAAGATTATTTAAAACAATTTCGCCCATTGCATCTTTTTTAAGCTCAATTACAACTCTAATACCATCTCTATCAGATTCATCTCTAACTTCAGAGATTCCTTCAATAGCTTTATCTTTTGCTAAATTTGCAATTTGTTCTATTAGTCTTGATTTATTAACTTGGTATGGAAGTTCATCTAAAACAATAACTTCTTTTTTACCTTTAGTTTCAATATGGTGTTTTGCTCTAATTTTAACACGACCTCGTCCTGTGTTATAAGCATCAATTATTCCACGACGTCCGAAAATTGTTCCACCTGTTGGGAAATCTGGACCTTGAATAAACTCCATTAATTCATCAGCTGTAGCTTCAGGGTTTTCAATTGTATGTAAAATAGCGTCTAATAATTCACCCAAGTTATGTGGTGGAATTTTTGTAGCCATACCAACTGCAATACCTTCACTACCATTCATAAGTAATGTAGGAACACGAGTAGGAAGAACCGCTGGCTCTTTTAAAGTATCATCGTAGTTTGGAGTAAAGTTAACTGTGTCTTTATCAATATCTCTTAAAATATCTTCAGAAATTTTTGTAAATCTTGACTCTGTATATCTCATTGCTGCTGCGTTATCACCATCAACAGAACCGAAGTTCCCTTGACCATCGATAAGTGGTTCTCTCATTGAGAAACTTTGTGCCATTCTAACTAATGCATCATAAACTGAAGTATCACCATGTGGGTGATACTTACCAATAACATCACCAACAATTCTTGCAGACTTTTTATAAGGTGCACGTGCACTCATATTTAAATCATGCATTGCATATAATATTCTTCTGTGAACTGGTTTTAAACCATCTTTTGCATCAGGTAATGCTCTTCCTATAATTACACTCATTGAGTAATCTAAATATGAAGCTTTTATACTATCTTCAATATTTATATCTATAATATCTTGATTCTCGAAAAGGTTTTCCATTAAAAAATGCCTTTATAATAAAATTTAGATATTTTATCTAAAAAAGGCTTAGTAGTCCGTGTTTTTAAGCTAAAAAAAAGGGTGAAAGTCAAAAAACTTTCACCCTTTTTTATAAACAATCTCAAATATTATAAATTGTTCTCTTTTTTATATTTAGCGATCATATTATAAATATCATCTTTAAGTTTTAACTTCTCTTTTTTCTTTGCTTCTACTTCAAATTGATCTGCGTGATTTTTTACCATATCAACAATCAATTGGTCTAATTCGTTGTGTTTTTCAAACACTGATACAAAATGTCCATCTTTTTTTCTTAATTCTGTAATAATATCTCTATCTTCATGAAACATCGGCTTTCCTTTAATCGAATTTGTAAATAAATTATAACAATGAAAGCCTTAATTGTTTGTAAAAATTATTTTTAATGACTTTAATTTATATTCTATAGTCAGCGTTTATCTTTACATTTTCGTATGTACTAAAGTGACATCTAGTCACTTTAGAAATATCTTATTATGTTCTATAGTCAGCGTTTATCTTTACATACTCATAACCTAAGTCACAACCGTATGCAGTAAATTTACCCTCACCTAATCCAATATCACATATTACTTTATATTTGTCATTTGCAAGTACTTTTGAAGCTTTTTCTTCTTGTACACTATCAAAGCAAATTTCACCTTTGTTAAATACAATAACATCATTATAAGATATTACAAGAGTATTTTCATCACAAGTGATTCTACTCGCTCCTATAGTTGAAGCAATTCGTCCAAAGTTTGGATCTTCTCCATAAAGTGCTGTTTTTACTAAAAGAGAGTTTGATAAAGCTTTTGCAGCTATTTCTGCTTCTTCGTCTGAAGCTGCACCTTTTACTTCAAAGGCAACAGCTTTTTTAGCACCTTCACCATCAGCAACCATTAACATAGCCATATCATGCATTACAAGTCTTAAGGCTTCTTTAAAAGCTTCTTTGTCATATGCTTTTGATTTTTTATTTGCTAGTAATAAAACAGTATCATTTGTTGAAGTATCACCATCAACTGAAATTGCGTTAAAAGTAGTATGAGAATTAATTTCTAATAACTCTTTCATATCTTCTTTAGGAATAGCTGCATCTGTACAAATAAAGCAAAGCATTGTTGCAAGATTTGGATTAATCATTCCTGCACCTTTTGCAACTGAAGCTATTTTAAAAGAACTTCCATCTTCAAGTTTAACTTCATATAATGATGTTTTAGCATAAGCATCAGTTGTCATAATTGCATGGCTTAGGTTTTCTCCACTTTTTGCAGTTAAATTAAAAGAGTTAGCTCCATCAATAATTTTTTCTTTTGGTAAAGGATTTCCAATAACTCCTGTGCTACTCATAATTGGATTAACAGTTTCAAACTTTAAAGCTGCAAAAATATCATTAATATCATCAATACCTTTTTGTCCAGTTAAAGCATTTGCATTTTTTGAATTAATTAATACAAAGTTTGTTTGAAAGTTATTTTCATACATTTGGTAATGTTTTAAAGGTGCTGCTTGAAATTTATTTAAAGTAAAAATTGCTTCAACATCACATAAAACATCAGAATAAATAAAGCCTAAATCTCTATTACCATTTGGTTTTAACTTAGCATGAATTCCATCGCAGTAAAATCCGTCAATTTGTTCTATAGAACCTTTTATAGGTAAAATTGTAAACATTATTTTTAATTACTCCTTATAAATCTGTTGGTTTATTTTTTAGAGAAATCATTCTTTTAGCTTTTGCTATACCTTTTTGATTTCCTACTAATAAAAGTTTTGAACCAGCTGGTATTGCTGCAGTTCCTTTTGGCATTTGAATAAATCTTCCTCTAGCTTCTGTAATTCCAATTACTGAAACCTTTAATCTATCTCTTAAATGTAATTCTCTAATCTCTTTATCAACAGCCCAAGAGTCTTCATTTACAAAAGCTTCTTCCATATCAATTGGAGTATCGGGTTTATATAAAAACTCATCAAGTACATTTTCCATATCAGGACGTATTGCCATAGCTGAAACTCTTTTTGCCATTAAAGATGGTGTTGCAACCACTTTATCTGCACCAAGTTTTTTAAGTCTTATTTTTTCATTCTGTGTTTCTGCATTTGAAATAATTAAGAAAGGACTACGTCCTAGCTCTTTTTCATATAGCCTAACTGAAGCAATAAGTGTAATATTGTCCGAAATACTTTTCGATAATGAAATCGCACCTTTTGCTGATGACAAATGTGATTTTAAAAACGCTAATTCTTTATATGGCTCTTCTTTTACAAAATATGGATAGTTATGCTCTTTAGCAAGTTTTTCAATATCCTCACTTGGATCTACAACTACAAATGGAATATGATTCTCATTAAATTGTTTTGCAAGTTGAGCTGTGTACTCATTGTGATAAAAAATCACGAAATGCCGTCTTAATCTAGCAATCTTATAAAGCATATTTCTTTCCTTATAAAGTTCAAATAGTCTACCTTTGATAACTGCATCAATAAGAATAGCAGTAGAAAGAGTAAACGTTGCAAATCCAAATATAATAAGTGTTACAGTGAAAAATCTTCCAGCAGATGAAATAGGAGCAACTTCTCCAAATCCAACTGTAGTAAAAGTAATACCTGTTTGGTAAATTGCATCTAAAATTGGGAAGTCATCAATTAATATATAACCCATCGTTCCTATTATCATTATAACTTGAACGAGAACTAATGGTAATCTAAAAGGTTTTAGTTGAGAATATATGACTGGGTTTAAGTCATACTCTGGTTTGGCTGATCTTATCTCCCAGCCTAGAGCTTTCTTTACTTTTCTAAAGAGGCTCATGAAAGCACTTTTCTAAGTGCTTTCTATGAGTGTTTTTTAAGAGTTCTTAACTCACTTGCAGAAATTCTGATTTTTTTAGTAGTACCATCTTCTAAAGTAACTCTAACAGTTCTTAAGTTTGGTAAAAATCTTCTTTTAGTTCTGTTTTTTGCGTGACTTACGTTGTTTCCAGACATAGGTCCTTTTCCAGATATTGCGCATCTTCTTGACATGTTGATTCCTTAAATTTATTATAGTGAAAAATATTCGCGTATTATACCTTCTAAATCTTAAGTTAAATTTAAATTTAAGCTTTTTCTTAAGAATAAGAAATATTTATTATTTTTATGATAATATTTAATATTATTTAATAAGGACTATTTTTATGCGAACTATTATACTATTTTTCTCTTTATTTCTTTACTCTTTTTCACAAGTTATTCAATTGGAAATTCAAAAACCAAAAACATACATGGGAAATGAAGAAATAAATGGCTGGGTAATGAGTGAAAAACTTGATGGAATAAGAGCTTATTGGAACGGTAAAGAATTACTAACAAGACAAGGTAAAAAGATATTTGCACCAAGTTCATTCTTAAAAAACTTTCCTAAATTTGAACTTGATGGTGAACTTTATACTAAAAGATCAGATTTTGAAAATGTACAAAATATTGTTATGGATAAAAAACCAAGTAAAGATTGGAAAGAAATCACTTATAATATTTTTGAAGTACCAAATGAAAAAGGAGATTTTTTACAAAGATTAAAAAAAGCAAAAAAATGGTTTGAAAAAAAGCCTAACTCTCAAGTAAAAATTATTAAACAAATAAAAATAAAAGAAAAAGAAGATTTAAATAAATTCCTAGAAGAAATTATCATCAAAAAAGGTGAAGGTCTTATTATAAAAGACCCAAAACAAAATTATCATACAGGAAGAAGTCCTCATATATTAAAAGTAAAAAAAGCATCTGATATGGAAGGAAAAGTTGTAGGAATAAATATCTCAGAAAAGACTGGCATCTTAAAAAGTCTTGTAATAGAGCTTGAAAATGGTGTGATATTTAATTTAGGAATAGGTTTTTCTAAAAAAGAAAGAGAAAATCCTTTAAAAATAGGAGAAATAATTACTTTCAAATATTATGGTTTTACAAAAAAAGGCATTCCAAAATTTGCCTCTTTTTTACATCTTAGAAAAGATTAGATTAAAGATATGATTTTATTTATTTTTAAATATAAAGAAACTTAAGGTTCAATTGTATTAAATTTGTACGAAAGTCCTGCTTCTATAATAGTTTCATCTAAGTTTCCAGAAGATAAAGCTTTTACTTTTCCAATGCCTACTTGGAAATCAAGTGATTTAGAGATATTGTAACTTAAACCTAAAGTTGGTTCTACGAGCAAACCTTCACCTGCATCAACTCCTCCAGCTCCTCCAACTCCAATCATAAACTCAGTGTATGCAGAAAGTTTTCCAACAAAAGGATCTGTATTATAACCTATACCCATAAATCCACCACCATATCCAGCAATATCACCTCTATAAGCACCAAAACCATGTCCAGTTAGATACACATTATCTGTCAAGAATCTATCAAATTTAAATGCCATTAAATCAGCTGAGCCATATTTTTTGTTTTGTCTAATTGTGCTTGAAGCCATATAATGTTGAGTACTAGTTCTAAAACGCCAAGTTTGACTTGTAGTCTCTTTCAAGTTTGCCATATACCTAACACCTTTGCCAACTGTTAGAAAAGGAATACTATAAGATAGCGATATTTTATTATTAAGTGTTGAGAAATTTCCTTGAGGAGAATCTACATATCCTATTTCATAATCAAGACTTATATTATCACTTGGTTTATAATAAACACCAGTATTAAATTTATAGAGTAGTCCTCCTTCAACATCAACACCACCTCCTCCACCACTTCCTACTGCTGCTTTAATATTAAAGCCAAAATCATTGCTTAAAGGTATGTTATATCCAATACCACCTAATATTTCAGCGTATCCTGCGGAATTTCCAGTTCCAGCCATTGATGCTTCAAGATAAGTAAAAAATTGTTTATATAAATTTTGTCTATATTCAAACCCAACTAAAGAAATAGCACTTGCAGTGGATGGATTTCTAAAAGCTTTTGTTGGAGGATTATAATATTGATAGGTTAAAGCTATATGATGATCTTTCCAACCAAAATTATATTTATCATTGTAATTTAAAAGTGATTTAAATATTGCTTTACTATTTTTCGTATTAGTTGTAACTGTTTCAAAAGGGATATCAAATTGAAAACCCACATGATTACTATCAGTTTTACTTCCAGGAAACTTTACTTTACTATAATACCCACCAATACTGTATGAACCAAAATCATAATTTAATCCAGCATGTCCACGAAGCATTAATCCATCCCCAAAAATGTCAGAATTAGCTCCACTTCCTCCTCCTAAAAATGCTCCTAAATCAAAAGATAAATTATCACTTAAAGGGTATTCATAGCCAATTTCAACTCCTCCAGCAAAGAAACCTCCTCTTTCCCCAGTCAAAGAACCATAAACGCCAGGCCCATAATAAAAATTACTATCTTCGTTTGTTCTAAGAAAGTTTATTCCCATAAGTCCCATTGGCTTTACATTTGATGGCAATGTTACTGTTTCAAAAGTAGTACGTAATAAATTTTTCTGAATTTTTACAGGCTCCGAAGCAAAAAGAGAATTTAGACTAAAAAAAACAAAAAAAACAATTGATATTATATGCATAATAAAGCTCTCTTTACTTTTTTTCTTTAGAATCTCGGATAAACTCAATAAAAAATATCCCAAAAATACCTAGTATTATAGATGTAACAAAAGCTACAACAACAATAAGTCCTCTTTTTGGACCAAATTTTTCTTTTATATAAGATACTCTACTATCAACTACCTTACTTACTAAATAATAATCATTTGCTTGTGAAAAAACTCTTTTTTGCATAAGAGCTGACAAAGATTTACTTAATTGTTCTTTTAAAGAGACATCATATGTTGTACTAAGTTCTTTATTATAATATTTTATTTGATTATCTATATCTTTCATATCTTTAAGTTTAATTCTATTTATTACTTCATTTAAATAAATATCTACAAGTTCTTTTGCTAAAAACCTATCATTTAATGTCGAACTAAGTGTAATCATAGAACTTTTTTTATCAACACTTACAGATAAAACACCTTTTAGAAAATTAATAGTAGCAAATATCTTATCTTCCATATTTGTATTTAAATTTACTTCTTTTTTATCAGAATTAAATAAATTATAAATGCCATTAAAGCCTAATGCAAAAACTAAATTTTCTTGTTTTGATAGCTTTTTTGTAAGATTGTATTTTTTTACCATATATTCATTAAAACTATAATCAGATAGAATTGTTGCAATCATTACTGATGGATCTTTTGAACTTGTACCTCCTAAACTTATACCTGCAATAGATGCTAAAGAGGATAAACCCCCTGATGCATTTTTTTGCTCTGTCTGAGGAGCTAAAACAATTGATGATTTATAAATATTTGGTTTAGATAAAGTATAAATTATAGCAAGGGATGTAATTACAAATGAAAAAATCAAAATATTAAATTTATTTTTCCATATGATTAAAAATAATTCTTTTAAGTCTATTTCATCTTCTTCAATAAAATCTTGATTATTATTTTCTATATTTATGCCTTGAGCCATTATATAGCACCTACTGTTGTAAGTGCAGCCGCTGTAACTGCGAACTGGTATAAAACAGATGAAACATCTTTAACAAAAGTCATATCTGAAACTATGTCTAATTTTAAAGGCACAATAATTGTATCTCCTTTATAAACAGTTCCTGAATCATTCCAAAAATATCCATTGTCTACTTTTATTGCTTCACCATTTGCTTTTACTATATATATCATATCTGTATCAGCAGTGTCATTTACTCCACCTGCCTTTTCTAAATAATTATAAGCCACTAAATTTTTATCATACACAAAAGTAGTTTGATTTAAAACCTCTCCTACAACAGAAACAGTATCATTTAAAGATGGTATATAAAGAGCATCTTTATCTTTTAATGTAATATCATATTTTGAATTTTTAAAAGCTTCAAGGTCTTTATATAATTCTATTGTAATCCTTCCTATAGGCTTATTTAAAGAGTTCTCTTTTTCGATAAGTTTCACAGTATTTAAAATATTTTGCTTATCTTCAGTTGTCTCTCCTGCTTCATTTGCAACTAGACTTGCCTGTGTTGCTCTTGCTTTTATTCTATCAATTGATTGCTCTAGTCTTTTTATTTGTAATTCTTTAACTTCTTCTCTTGTAAACACTGCACCTTCGATAAAAGCTTCACTTAAGAATCCTCCCGCTCTTTGAATAACACTTGAAAGTTTTTCCCCTTCAATAATAGGGTATTTACCAGGATATTTTACAAGACCTTTTAATTCCACATACATTTTTTTATTCCATTTTGCTATTGGAAAAATTGTTATTTCATCATCTGCATGAATTTTTATATTTTTTTCTAGAGCATCTTTAAGATTTAAAGATAGGATAGATCGTGTTCTTTCATCATCGTTAGTACTATATCTAGCTATCTCAAATCTTGAAAAAGTAACTTTTTTTGTAAAGCCACCTGCTATTTTTACTAAATCTTTTAATTTTATATTTGAAGAGATATTATACATACCAGGAATAAAAACTTCCCCTTTAATAGTTGCTGTATTAATATTGTTTACACTTGCATATTCAAAGAACTTTATATCATCAAATTTTTTTAATAAAAAAGTCTTTAATTCTTCATCTTTTATTAAAAATTCCATTTTTTTATTATTTTCTACTCTTGAAATTTGAACCTTTGTTTTATCCACTTGTATTGATTTTCTTTCATTTTCAACTATCATATCACTTTTGAATCTTACAATATCAAATAGATCTTGTGCCCTCATTCCCTCAAAAAAATCATACTTTTGAGTTGCAGTATCTACTACTAAACCTTCTGCATATATATAAGGTTTTTCTTGGAGTTCATCATTTTTATATATAATAATTTGGTCACCAATTTTAAGACTTATATCATCTTTTTTATCAAGTATTTTTTGAAGGTTAAAGCTTTTTAGTGTATTGTCATTTCTTATTGCTGCATAAGTGTAATTTGTATCATTTTTAAAATATGCATTTTTACCAAACTGTTTTAACTCTAAGTTTAATAATGTTGATAATTTTTTGTCTTTTGGAAGTTCTCGTTCTCCTTCTGCTACTATATTACCTACAATTTCAACTAAGTTTGCACCAAGAGTGCTTGTAGAATAGACATGTACTTCGTCACCGCTTTTAGGAGTCATTTTATATAATTGTTTTGAACTTAGACTATATACTTTTAAAGTACCGTTTTCATATCTTTTTAGTTTTATTGCATTTTTATTAGCACTTGGCTTAAATCCTGCAGAATAATTTATAAGTGTTTTAAAGCTTTCGTTTCTTTTTAATTCAAATCTTGCATTATAATTTATATCACCTGTAAGTAAAATTTCTTTTTCTATGGGTTTTACTAAAATAACATCGCCATTTTGAAGCATCAAATCAGAACTTGTATTTCCATATCTTACAAGCTCATATAAATCAAATACTTTTTTTATATCTCCATTTCTTTTTAGATAAATATTTCGATAAGAACCATTTGATAAAATGCTACCACTAGCAACTAGTGCATCTTTTATAGTAGAAAAAGAGGATAAATTATAAAGTCCAGGAGCATTTACAAGTCCAGAAATAGTTATTTGAATAGAAGTGAATTCAGAAATATCTACTAGGATATTTGTTGAATTTGGATATGCTTTTTTTGTTTCATCTGAAATAAGTTTTTTTGCTTCTGCAAATGATAAACCTATAAGTTTTATTTCTCCAACTTGAGGAATAGTGATATTTCCATCTTTGTTTATGTTTAAATTAAATTTTTGGTTTTGACCTCCAAAAATAGTAACTGATAATTTGTCTCCAAAGCTAAGATTATAATTAGAAGGAGTGGGAATAGAATATGGATTTAGTGTGTTTTTATTATCAAAAAATAATGAACCAAATCTTTCTATTTCTTCAACACTCTTTTCAGAACTTGTTTCAAAAAAGTTTTTCTTTTCTTCAATTTTATCCTCTTCAAAATTATTTTCTACAATTTGTTCTTTCTTCTCTTCAATATCTTGACTATTTTTCTTTGTTGCCAAAACATTATTTATGTCGTCTTTAGAATAACCAGCATTTTCTGCTATTTGCAACTCAATAGGCGTAAGTTCTACAGAAAATAAACTTATACAAAATAAAAAAATTAATAATAAAAATCTCATGTTAAAATACCCTTTTATAAAATGGGTAATATAATAGCGAAGTTTATTAAATAAACTTCTTAATTTACACTAAGTAATATACTATGATTTTTTATAAAGATATGATTTTATTTATTTTTAAAAGGTTCTTTTCTAGAGTGTGTTTTTTTGCGATTTTTCTATTTTGATTTTTTATTAGTTTCATATCTGCTTTGTTTTGCAAGAGTGCATCAATTTTAAATACTATACTTCTATCTTGTGAAGTTTCCATTGTTGAGAAAACATCAATTAGTTCTTTTGAGGCATTATTTACAGTGGTAAAAACTGCGCATTTACAATACATTGCTTTTAAAATATTTGAGGCAAAATTCTTTGTATTTGTTGGCAATAAAAAAACATCTGAAGCTAAAAAAAGTTCATCTATATTTTCATAATCTTCTAATAGAATCAATCTGTCCCCTGTATCAAACTTTGAAAGTTGAAACTTAAGATTTGTAATTTGTTTTTTATCTCCTGCTATTATTGCAATCATATTTTTAAAATTTAATTGCATCACAATATTTATAAACTCAATTACACCTAAAGCTTTTAGGTTTTTAGCCGTAAAAAAAACAATCTTTTTTTTAGAATCAATTTCAAGTTTTTTACAAAATTCTTCTTTGACCTCTTTTGGCTTTTTATACTCTAGATTAATACTTGGATAAATAACTTCAATTTTATCAAAAGGAACTTCACATTCTTTAATCACTTGTTCTTTAGAAGTAAAAGAATTCACTATAACTTTTTTTGCATTTTTAATATTTTCAATAGCTTCCTTGTCTAATTGTCCTACATGAAAATAAATATCAGCAAACTCTTTTTTCTTAAATCTTAGTTTATGAAATATTGAAGGCTTTTGAACTTCAGATATATAATCTTCTTTTAATAACTCTTCTATTAGTTTTGTTTTTATTTTATAATTTATTGTTTTTTGCATTTGTTATATTAAAGAAAATTAACTTAATTCATTATCAATAATTTGGCAAATTGTATGACCAAATAAAATATGCATCTCTTGAATTCTAGGTGTATCATTTGATGGAACAATTAAATTCACATTACAATATTCATTCATAGCCCCACCGTCACGACCCGAAAAACCGATAATCTTACAGCCTTTTTCTTTCCCTACTTTAAAAGCATTTATTACATTTGCTGAGTTTCCTGAAGTTGATATTCCTATTAATAAATCACCTTTGGAAGCCAATGATTCTACTTGTCTATCAAAAACTCTATCATATCCATAATCATTTCCAATTGATGTTAATATTGATGTATCAGTTGTTATTGCAATAGCAGGAAGAGCTCGTCTTTCTGTTTTATACCTGTTAACTAACTCAGCAGCAATATGTTGTGCATCAGCAGCACTTCCACCATTTCCAAAAATTAAAATTTTATTTCCATTTTTTAAAGTATCAACAGCTAACTTGGATGCTTTTTCTAAAGAATCTTGCATAGTTTCAATTACTTTTTTTATAGTTTCTAAGTGTGTTTGAAATTCATTTTCAATTATTTTTTTCACTTATTTAACCTTTTGTATTTTTTCAATAGTTTTTGTAGTACTTTTTCCATCTATAAACTCAACAAGTTTTATTTGCTCCACTATATCTGAACCTACTACTTCTTTACCTTCATAATCAGCACCTTTGACCAAAATATTAGGATTAATACTTTTTATTAATCTATAGGGAGTATCTTCATCAAAAATAACAACATAATCCACGCATTCTAAAGCAGATAAAATGTAAGCTCTATCATCTTCACAATTTATAGGTCTATTCTCACCTTTTAATCTTTTTACAGAAGCATCAGAATTAAGTCCTAAAATTAAAATATCACCAAGAGATTTTGCTGTGTTTAAATAAGAAATATGGCCTTTGTGCAAGATATCAAAACACCCATTTGTAAAGACTATTTTTTTATTCTCTTTTTTTAATTTTATTGAAAGATTTACTATTTCATTTTGAGATTTAATATTAAACTCTATTGAATTTTTATTTAAACTTGCCTCATACTCTTCTATTTCTTCAATACTAACAGTTGCAGAACCTAACTTTCCTACAACAATACCTGCAGCAAGATTTGCAAATTCAATTGAAGTTTTTATATCATTTTCAAGACTTAATGCAAATCCAAGTGAAGCTAAAACAGTATCTCCAGCTCCTGTAACATCATATACTTCCCTTGCAAGTGTTGGATTGACTGTAACCCTATCATTTTGTAAAACAGCTATTCCTTGATCGCTTAAAGTAATTAAAGATATAGCTAAAGAAGCTTTATCTTTAAGAATTTCTAAACATCTTTTCAAACTATTATCATCTACAATTTTAATATCACTTGCTATTTCAGATTCTTTTTTATTTGGTGTTAAAAGATAAGCACCCTTATATTTCGAAAAATCATTACCTTTAGGATCAACTAATACTTTTATATTTTTTTCATTTGCATAAGTGATGATTTTTTCTATTAATTCACTTGTTAAAACACCTTTTGCATAATCTGAAAGTAAAATAGTATCATAAGAAGTTATCCTTTTTATAAACTCTTTAAAAAGTTTATTTACACTCTGTGCTGTAATTGGATTTTTACTCTCTTTATCATATCTAACAACTTGAGAATGAGAAGCCATAAGTCTAGTTTTTTTTGAAGTTTTACGATTTTTTTCTTCTATTAAAATACTTTTTACATCAAGCTTTAAAAGCATATTTCTTAAATCTTTTCCAACTTCATCATCACCAATTACAGAAATTAACTCAACATTAGCCCCAAGAGATAAAAGATTTGAAACAACATTACCTGCTCCCCCTAAAAAATATGTCTCTTTATTTATATCAACAATTTGAACAGGAGCTTCAGGAGAAATTCTTTCACAAGAACCCCAAAGATATTCATCTATCATCAAATCACCAATTACTAAAATATTTGGTTTTTTATAAACTTTTATCATTTATTTTACTTCTTCTTTAAACAATCTTTTGATTTCAGGAATATAAGCTTTAATTCCATCTTCCATTGAATACTTTGGTTCATAAGCTAAGTTTTCACGAGAAGTTTCAATATTAGCTTCTGTAAAGAATTGGTATGAACCAATAAAAGGATTAGGAATATACTCTTTGCCATTGTCAATTTCTAATTCTTTTTGTAAGATATTTACAATATCTTCAAAGCTTCTAGCTTTTCCAGTACCTACATTGTAAACACCAGATTTTTTTGGATTACATGCTTTTATATTTGCTTGAATAACATCATCAATATAAATAAAATCTCTTAAGATCTTATCACTACCTTCAAAAAGTTTAGGAGTAAGACCTTTTAAAATTTGATGTGCAAATTGCACTACCATAGATGCTGTTTTATTTTTATAAAATTCTCTTGGACCATAAACATTAAAATATTTAAGTCCTACGATATTTATATCCACACCTTGTTTTAAATATTTATAAGTAATATTATCCATCATAACTTTTGAAAAACCATACGCATTATTTGGCTGTTCATATCCTACTTTAAATCTATTACTATCTCCATAAGTTGCTGCTGAACTTGCATATATCATATTTGCATTATGTTTAATTGCAATTTTTAACAAATCTTCATATGCATTTACATTTGTCTGTATCATCAGGTCTTGCTCTTGTACTGTAGTATCTGAAATAGCTGCTTGATGGAAAATATAATCAAAAGTATATGAAGTTTCTAACTCTTTTAAAAGTTCTTTGTCGTTTATATTTCCACTTATAACTTGGCCTTTAAAACCAAGTAAGTTTTTAAAGTGACCAAAACTTTTTAAATTTCCATTTGAAAAAGTCTCTCCACTT
>JBFHGG010000045.1:0-20133 GCA_041583235.1 Halarcobacter sp. | reverse complement strand
GCATTATCAAGTAAAAGTGTATTTGGTTGTGCACATCTATAGTTTCTTGCAAACCAGATTTTATAAACACCATTATCAAGCGTAACAATATCTTTATCATCTAAAGTTTGTCTAATAGTTCTAACTGCTTTTTGAGGTAAGATTGGGAATCTTGTATCTCCAAAGTATTTTGAAAGTCTTGTTCTAATCTCATCTGCCAATCTAATATAATAATCAAAGTCCCAATGTTCTTGTTTTGAAATTGCATTTGTCATTGACTGAATATTTCCTGCAATATCTCCAATAAGGTCTAGTTGTGGGAAATATGTGTCATCAACTTCTGATGGGGAAAAGTTTACATGTAATACTTTAGTTGCTCCTTCTTCATTTTCCATGAAAAAAGGTGGCTTTTCAATTACATCGTGACCAACATTAATAATTAAGTCAGCTCTTTCAATTGCACAGTGAATAAAATCATCTTTTGATAATGCAGCAGTTGATAAGCATAGTTTATGATTTTCGTCAATTACACCTTTACCCATTTGAGTAGAGAAGAATGGAATTCCTGTTTCTGTAACAAAATCAGCTAAAGCAGAACCAATTCTTGTTCTATTAGCTCCACCACCAATACATAATAGTGGTCTTTTAGCTTTTTCAATCATTTTAACAGCTTCTGCTACTGCTGCTTTATCTCCTCTTGGATATTTATAACTATGTACTGGATATACATTATCTTCTACATCTTCTTCTGCTGAAATATCTTCAGGGAACTCAATATGAACAGCACCTGGTCTTTCGGTTGTAGCAATTTTGAATGCTTCTCTAATCATAGATGGTACATTATTACCATTTACAACAGTTTTTGCATATTTTGTCATAGGTTTCATCATTCCAACTATATCAATAATTTGGAATCTACCTTGTTTTGATTTTTTAATTGGTTTTTGACCTGTAATCATCATCATTGGCATACCACCAAGTTGTGCATAAGCAGCTGCTGTTGCAAAGTTAGTAGCTCCTGGTCCTAAAGTTGAGATACAAACACCAACTTTACCTGTTAATCTTCCATAAGTTGCAGCCATGAAACCTGCACCTTGCTCATGTCTTGTTAAAATTAGTTTAATTTTATCTGATTTTCTAAGTGCTTCTAGTAAGTCTAGGTTCTCTTCACCTGGAATACCAAAAATATACTCAACACCTTCATTTTCCAACGCTTTTATAAATAAATCTGATGCGTTCATTTTATCTCCATTTTTTTATTAAATTATATATGAAAGTTTCACACAATTTGATTTAAATAATTGTTAAGTTAATGAATAATGTCATTAACTTGTAACAATTTTAAAACAAGTGCGAATATTCGACACAATCGCATTTCTAATATTATATTTAGTTTAAATAAAGATATTAAAATTAACAATTAATATTTATCTCTATCCTCTTCAAGAATATTAATTTAATGTAATTTTAAGAGTTTAAAATCTTTAATATGGGCTCTTCTGTATTGTTTGTTTGAATAATAAATTCATTGCCATCATACCTTAAAGAAACGTATGCCTCTTCATTTAATGGATTTCTAAGGAGAAAAGATCTATCTCTATCAAGAGCTAAGTCAATAAAATTCAATTTATCATATTGATTAATTAATTCTTTTTTTAAGCTTGTAAATGTAACATTATAAGTATCTTCTATAACAACTTTATGTAGATTTTTTCTTTTTGAAACAGAAATTTCTTTTTCATGTATATTTTCTTCTTTTTTTATTTTATTTAATGATTGTGGCTTAAGTAAAAGATAAAGGTTAGAGAGTGCAGACATTGAAAAAACTAAAATAAATACATTTAAAAAAGAATAAAGAATTATTAGCTCTTCAGAAATAAGTTTTATTAAAAGTTCAATAACTAAAGTATATATAAAACCAACAGTAAGAGAGAAAATAAGAGGGAAAAGAATAACTGCAAAAAAAGTTATCATTCTATAATTTTTAGTATATTTCCATGCCTCATAAAATGACATTTTTTCATCACATGAAATAGCAGGATAAATAAAGCATAATCTACTACTTAGAATAAAAATTAAAGCAAGTGATAAATATGGACCAATTACAGGAATAAAAAAAGATAAAAAAATAGGAATAGCAATTATGATTATCATAAGAATTGATTTTAGTAGAAATTTTATTTCTCTTAGTCCTAGTAAAAATCGTCCAAACCTTGGAACTGATGTAGGTCCTAATATAGCAACTCTATGGGTGGTAACTGCAATTGAAATATTTAACATAATTAATAAAAAAAATAAAAAAGTAGGAATAGCCAAAGACTTGATTTTAAAGTTATCAATATTAAAACTTGTAATAACTTCTTTATTTATAAATTGAGGCAAGTAGTGATTTATGATTGTTATAATTATAATTGGTATAATTAATTTTTCAATTAAATGATTTTGGTTTTTAAAAATAGTGTCAAAAGTGTTTATAATAATTTTTTTATACAAAATAAAATCCAATATTAATATTGAATACTATATCAATAATAATATTAAATTTTATTTAAAAAAGTTATATTTCACTTTTTATTTTTTTTATGTCTTCAATTTTACTAATATACTGTTCTTTTTTTGATTGAACAAAGTCAATTTGTTCTTTATTTAGTTGAGAATATTGATTCTTTGAATATTGAATAATCTTAAATAGGTAGTTTCTTTTAGATGTTAAAAAATCTTCTATTTTTTCAAAACCAAAATTAGCCTTTAATTTTGTTAATATTTCATCTTCTCTTGGATGATTAATAGTAAATCTAGTTGGCTCTTTTTCATATAAATTAACTGATTCTGATATTTGTTGTTCAAAATGAGCAATTGTTGCTTGTGTAGTTTGTATATATGAGTAAGATAAAGCTCCATTAAAATAAGCAAATTTTTTGCGTAAAGCAGAAATGTTTTCTAAAATAGAACGGTGATACTGTCTTAATACATTTTCATAAACTTTTGCAGCAAAATGTCTAGTAGAAGAAAACTCTAAATCAGAAGCAATTTCTCTATTTTTTTTGATAAGTTCGTAGGGTTCTTGCCATCTGTGTACTCTATTTTTAATACTTCTATATACATTTCTAAATGCTTCATCAGAATTTAATTCAACTTGTTTTAGTTGTTTTATTGCACGTCTAAACATTTTATCAACTGTTTGGTCATCATAAAATAGATTTTTATATATATTATCAGAATCAATCCAATATGTTTCATATACGATTTTTTCATAACTATCTTTTGATAAGAAACCACTTTTTTGTTCAAATCTATTGGCTTTTTGTTTTTTGATATTTTTGTATGTTTCATGAGCCATTTTTTCCATAATGCTCTCTAAAGAGTTATAAACTGAGAATAACTCTTTAGAATAGGTTTTCTGAATTTTTTCAAACTCTTTTAAAATATCATCTTCAGAGTTTTCTAGAATTTCTGATAAAGAATTATAAACCCCAATTATTGTCTCATATTCTTTAATTAAAATATCACAAATACCTTTTAAATCTTTTTTAATAGCAAACTCTTTTGATTCTGCTGCTTGTGGTCTAATCGTATTATTGATAAAATTAATTACTTCTTGAATATTGGATTCTTCTGAAAGTTTTGTATTCCCTGAAGCATCACTCTGCTCAATTTTAGTTATTTCTTCTTTATAATTTTTAAAATCATCATTAAAAAAATCTAGAGAATCAACCTTATTATTTTTTAAATCATCTTTGAATTTTTTTACAAAATTTTCATATTTATCATGAATTAAAATATCTTTATGCTGGGCTCTTGATTCTAGAGCCATTTTTGCTGATATTGGAGTAACTTGAGAAAAGTATTTTCCAAATTTTTCACTTACATAATTTGTAGTTGTTTGAATCTGTTCTTCATCAAACTTATCTTTTTGGTTTAGCACACATAAAGATTTTGTTTTAAAATGTTCCATATACTCTTCTAAAACTTTTGCTTCAGACATTTTCCCTGCATTATCAATAAGTGTAAGCCATATAATTCCACCTACATCTCTTAATACTCTTCTTGTCGTATCTGTATCACTTTGAGATTGAGAATTTAATCCTGGAGTATCAACAAAAGAGATATCTTTTAATATATCCATTGGTGCATAAAGTGTAAGATATTTAATATCTTTCATATCATTTTTTCTTTGATCTGTAAAATCTGATATTGCTTCAATGGGGGCATATTCTTGAGCCCCTGAATAATAAGTGATTTTTAATTTATACTCTTCACCATAATTAATAAAATTAACTTTTGATGTAACAGGAGTAATTCCTGTAGGTAAAATATTTCTTGAAAGTAGGGCATTTAAAAATGTAGATTTTCCTGATGAAAATTGTCCTGTAATAGCGACTTCCATTGGGTATCTTGCTCGTCTTAATTGTTTGTCTAAAATATTTTTTAATTGAACAGAGGGTGAAAAATCATCATTTAATAGTTTTGCCTTTATTCTTTTAATATCACCTACTAAACCCTCTTCGTACTCTTCTTCTATTTCTACAAATGTTTCTTTGTATTCCCTTACAAAATTACTTAAAATATTCATTATTTAAGTCCTTTGTTAATTACTTCTAATCTTTTGATTTTTTTATGTATATCTAGTTTCAATTCATCTTTATTAAGCTCATTTTCTTCAAAAGATGCAATTCTATCTTTTAGTGAATTTTCATCTTTTTTTAATTTATGTTCTAAAATTTTTAAAGGTTCTGCAATTTCTTTAAAAAAGTTTTCAATTAAAATTTCTGAAACTTTATTTGCTTTTTCCATAATGTTTTTTTCAATTGGTTCAAACTCTTCTTTAATATAAGAAGCAATATGTCTATCAAATTCTGAAAGTTTACTAGCTTTACTAATTGATACTTCATTAACAATTTTAGTAATTAAAACTTCATTTGAAGATGTTAAAAAACCACTTTTAAAATCATCTTGGAAAAAACCTCTTGCATCAAAGTTGTCATTTTTATGACCAATAACAAAACCTAGGTCTTGATATTTTTGTTCACAAATTTCTCCAATACTTTGTGATTTTTTAATGAATTTGTATCTGTAATCTCTAATTACATCTATAATACCATCTTTAATAGCAGTCTCTATTATTGTTTTAATTCTACTCTTTTCAGATCTTTTTTTTGTTTTTTCAAATGTATATTTAACATCTGAAAAAACTCTTTGTTTTATAATATTTTGTAAGTCAATAAGTTCTGTAGAAAGAAAAGTCTCTAAAGTAACAACATAATTTTTTGCATCATTTTTATATAAGTTAATATCTTCATTCATTGCTTTAAATATTTTTTCATTAGTCTCTTTTTTCTTTTGAAAATCATTTAAATCATTTAGCAATTCTTCTTTTGATTTTGAAAGTAAAACTAACTCATAATTAAATGATTTTAACTCTTTTTCAATAGTTTTAAGTAGTTGTGTTTTAGCACCTTTTATTATTAAATCAGATTTAGAAGAGTTTGCACCAAATAATGTAGCATCTAAATAATCTTCTATTTCAAGAATTCCTGTATCTTCAAGATGATATCCAGCTTTTACAGCCTCTTCACTTTTTCCTATTCTATGTAATAGTGCCATTTTCCCTGAAATTGGTATAAATTTAATATGACTTAAAATATAATCCAATTTCGAATCTTTATTTTGTTCTTTAAGTTGCTTTTCTATTGATGATTTTGTATAAGTTATTACTTCTTCTAATTGTTCTTTAGAAACAGTATCTGCTCTTGTTATTACAATTAAAAGTTTTGTTATATTTTGATAAAGTAGAGCATCAATTATAAATTCTACATCTTTGAGTGTTGCACTTTGAGATACGTTCATTAAATGAAGCATTAAATCACATTGTGATAAGTACTCTTTTGTAATCTCTTCTCTTTGAATAACAGGGTCATCTAATCCTGGGGTATCAACAATTTCTATACCCTCTGATAAAAAATTTAAATCTGATTTTAATTCTACATATTTTACAAGATTACATTTTTTGCCACTAGCTTCTGCTGATGTATAAGCTGCAAGGTTATTAATATCAACATTTTCATTATATGATTCATCTTTTATTAAATTTGTAAGTTCCTCTCCAAATACCTCTTTGGTTTCATTAACAAACTCTTTAATAGATTCAATTTCCTCTGCACTTGATTCAATTCTATCCCATTCGCTTTTATTCCAATAAAATACTTTTGCTTCAGGTTTTCCATATTTTACAATTGTTAAGTTTGCAGTTTCAGGTACAACAGCTGAGCCTAATATTTCTTGCCCCATTAAAGCATTTAACATTGTGGATTTACCTGCGTTCATAACTCCAGTTATTCCAATTGAGAATTTTTGATTTAGTAAATAATTTGCTGTATCTTCTAATTCTTTTTTAAAATCATTAGTAATAAATAAATCATGTAATTCATCAATTACTTCATCAAGTTCTAATCTAGCCTCTTTAAAAGGTTTATTTTTTTCAATTTGAATTTCATCTAATACTTCAATTTCATCATCACAAATAGCAAGTTCTTCTGGATCAAAAAGAGAGATAAGTTTGTTGTATGAAGTAATTTCAAGAATATTTTCTTTTTTTAAGTATTCAAAACTTTCATGCATTTTTTCAATTTGACAGTTTCTAGTATCATTTTTAATTGCATTAACTAAACAGTATTGAAGCTGGTATAACTCTTCAAGATTATTAACTTCTTTTGTTGTAATTTTTGAAATAAGTTTTTTAAAACTTGATAGAGAAATAAATTTATCATAATCTTTTCTATTTGCAGATAATACTAGAGCACTAATATCAAAAAATTCATCTTTATCTTTATATTCATCTGTTCCATAGCTTGTTGTTTGAACCATATCATTTATTCCATGATAAAGTAAAAAATAATCACTTATTAAACTCAAATTATCCATCCTTTATTTGCATTCTTTAATAGTATGCCATTATAACTTTACTAAATGACTTTAACTAGACTTTCATTTAATCCTAAGTTCAAGTATTTTAAGTAAAACTAAATTTTAAAAACTAATTTTTTTTAGCTTAAAATACAAAAAGTCAATTATCCATTTTAAATAGGATAATTGACTTTTTGTATTTATTTCATTTATGTGAGAGTTTAATCTCTCACATAAAATATAATTATCTAAGAGCTACTAATCTTCTTCTTAAGTAAGCAATCTTATTTTGTAATGGTAAATGTTTTGGACAATGGTCTTCACATGCCATTAAAGACATACAACCAAAGATTCCATCATCATCACCAATTAATTCATAAAAGTCTTCAGCAGTTCTTTTATCATGAGGATCTACTTCAAATCTTGCAACTCTATTAAGTCCTACAGGTCCTACAAAATTTGGTCTCATAAGCATAGTACCACAAGAAGCAACACAAATACCACATTCAATACATCTATCTAATTCAAATGTTTGATCAGCGATATCTGGATCAATTTTTTCTTCCATTTTTGAAATATCAACTTGATGACTTTCATCATTATCAACAATCCAAGACTCAACTCTTTTTGACATTGCATCCATCCATTTACCAGTATTAACTGATAAATCTTTGATTAATTCAAATGCTGGCATTGGAAGAAGTGTTAATTTTCCTTCAGGATAGTTTGCAATAAGTGTTCTACAAGCAAGTGCAGGTTTACCATTAACAACCATTCCACAAGAACCACAAATTCCCGCACGACAAACAAAGTCAAATGACAAATCAGGATCATACTCTTCTCTAATTTTCATTAAAGCAATAAAAAGTGTCATACCTGGAGTCTCTTCTAATTTGTAATCCACATAATGAGGTTTTGAAACCTTTGATCTTGGATTAAACTTAAGTACTGATATAGTTATTTCTCTACCTTTTTCTACGCTCATTACTTATCTCCTGCTCTTTCATTTTTCTCTTTGTAATTCATAGGTAAATCAAAAGGCATTAATGCATCTTGAATTTCGTGTCTATCTTTACCTTCAGCTTGAAGTTTTTCAGTAATAGAATCAACTTCTTCTTGTCTTTTAGCTGATAATTCATGTTCAATAATCATACCCTTAGCTCCATAACCTCTAAATGCTGGAGGCATTTCCATAGTCATAATATCTAAATCTTCATATGTTATTGTAGGAGTTGTTTGATTTGCATCTGGCCAAGATGTAAGTGTTCTATTTAACCAGTTTGCATCATCTCTTTTTAGGTAATCTTCTCTATAGTGCGCACCTCTAGATTCAGTTCGTTCACGTCCACCTTTAGCAACACAAAGTGCTACCTTAAGCATTTTTGGAACTCTATATGCCTCTTCAAGTTCTGGATTACCAACTCTTTCTTTAGATTTAACATTAATTTGTTTAGTCTTTTTAAGTAAGTCTTCTAATTCGTCAACAGCTTCAGCAAGTCCTTTTCCATCTCTAAAAATACCAACTTTTTGATCCATTAAATTTTGCATTCTATTTTTGATTCTGAAAATATCTTCAGTTCCTTCATATGCTAAAATTTCATTTAAATATGCATCTTGTTTATCAAGCTCTTTTTGAACAGTAGATGTAGCAATTGTTACATCATTTTCTAAACAATAATCAGCAAAATAGTTACCAATAATCATACCTGCAACAACTGTTTCAGAAACTGAGTTTCCTCCAAGTCTATTAAATCCATGCATATCCCAACAAGCAGCTTCTCCACAAGCAAATAAACCACTCAAGTTTTGTGATTCACCTGTTGGTTTAGTTCTAATTCCACCCATAGAATAATGTTGCATTGGTAAAACTGGAGCCCATCCTTTTTTACCTTCATCAGCAGGATCAATACCATTAAAGATTTGACAAATTTCTTGAACATCTCTAAGATTTTTTTCAATATGTTCACGACCTAGAATAGAAATATCTAACCAAATATGATCACCATATGGAGAAGGTACACCTTTACCATTTCTAATATGCTCAATCATTCTTCTTGATACAACATCTCTTGATGCTAGCTCTTTTTTCTCTGGTTCATAATCTGGCATAAATCTATGACCGTCAACATCTCTTAAAATTCCACCATCTCCTCTACAACCTTCAGTTAATAAAATACCTGATGGCACGATTGGTGTTGGGTGAAATTGTACAGCTTCCATATTTCCTAAAGTTGCAATTCCAGTTTCAAGTGCGATTGCAGCTCCAATACCTTCACAAATTACAGCATTTGTCGTTTGTTTAAATACTCTACCATATCCACCCGTTGCTATACAAGTTCCCTTAGCAACATAAGCTTCTAATTCTCCAGTAATTAAATCTCTAACAATAGATCCATAACATCTACCATTCTCATGGATAAGAGATAATGCTTCTTTTCTATCTCTAATATCAACATCATGCTTAAGTGCTTCATTTGCAACACCAAATAACATTGTATGTCCAGTTGCATCAGCAGTGTAACATGTTCTCCATTTTTTTGTACCACCAAAATCTCTTGACATAATTAACCCATGTCTATCAGCATCTTCAGTAATAGTTGTCTTTTTAGCATTAATAACTGCTTCTCTTGAACCTTCTCTAACTCTTGTCCAAGGAACACCCCAACCAGCTAACTCTCTAATTGCTTTAGGCGCAGTATGTACAAACATTCTTGCAACTTCTTGATCACATCCCCAATCAGAACCTTTTACAGTATCAGCAAAGTGTAAATCTTCATTATCACCATCAGACATTTTTGAATTACCTAAAGATGCTTGCATTCCACCTTGAGCGGCAGCTGAGTGTGATCTTTTAACAGGAACTAATGATAAAACGATTGTACTTAATCCTTTTTTCTGTGCAGCAACTCCAGCTCTTAAACCAGCAAGTCCTCCACCAATAACTAGTGCATCACAATAATTAATTTTCATTACGCAACTCTCCCATCATTTATTTTTACTTCCATTACTTTTGCACTTGGAGTATATCTTTCTCCTACTTTCCCTGCAGCAGAGTTTTCATATCCTATTTTCATATAAGCAAATAGTGTAGCAAAACCTAAAATTAAGAAGAACCAAGTCAAAGATTTTTTCCATGTTTTTAGTTTTTTTCTTGTAGCTTTTGGATCATCACCATCAAACCATCCCCATTTTACAGCTAGTCTGTACAGACCAATTGTACCATGGAATTCAACAGCTAACAATAAAAGAATGTATAAAGGCCACATCCACTCAGACCATACTCTATCAGCACTTGCATAAGGACCAATTGCATCAGAATTTGTCATAATTATGTATATGTGAATAGAACCTAAGAAGAACATTGCAAAACCAGTAAAGGCTTGAATAAACCAAAGTTTAGTATCTTCATGACCCATATTATCAGCATGAGCTTTCATAACTTGATACTGTTTAAAGTTCGCTGGTAACTTTCTCATACCCATTGCAGCATGTGTAATAAATATTACAAATATTACAAAAGCAAAAATAGAGACTATTATTGGGCTTCCTCCATCGAATATAAAATTAGCTTCAAGAAGTTTTGTAACACCATACATAAAATCTTTACTAATTAAAATAGACGATACTAGTAACATATGTCCCCACATAAAAAGACCAAGGAATAACCCCGTTGCACTTTGTATATAATCAAGCTTTGCTGGAACTCTACTCTTTTTTCTTTCTACAGTCTTACCTAAATAACCTTCTATTAGGTCACTCATTTGACATCCTTTCCAATGAATTTATTTGAATTTTAATAGCATGAGTATAGCTAAAAAGTTCTTATAAGTGGAAACATTTTTATGTAAGAATTATGTACAAATATTGTACATGGAATGTTAATATAAATTAAAAAAGCCCTATTTCTAGGGCTTTTTATCTTGTTAGTATTTTAAAGAGAGGTTTAAAAAATTATGCATATATGTTACATATTAACACATCACTATTTAATAAATAGTGATTGTACAGCTAATTGTGTCATATTGATTAAAGTATCAATATTTAATATAGGAATAAAGAATACAATAGCTGAACCTATACCACCTAAAACAGTGATTAATGCTAGGAATGCAATTGCATAAGTAGAAATTCTTTTATCATTAAAGTCATTTGTCATGCACTCTTCTTTTGTAGGATAAAAATACATCATTGCAATTAGTTTGAAATAGTAGTAAACTGAAACAAAAGTAGCAATAATTGCTAAAATAGCAAGAGATGCAAATCCTGCATTTATAGCCTCCGTAAATACATAAAATTTACCAATAAATCCAATTGTTGAAGGAATACCAGCTAGTGAGAATAAAAATATAGTCATCATTGCTGCTAAAAATGGTCTCTCTTTTGCTAAACCTTTAAAGTCATCATATGTAACTCTTACTTTTGTTTCAGAAATAATATGTGAAATAATACCAAATGAACCTAGTGCTGATAAAAGGTAAGCTATTAAATAAAATACAGTTGCATAAGCTGCATCAATATTTTGTCCTAAAGCAATAAACGCTAATAATAAGTAACCTGTATGTACTATTGAAGAAGCAGCTAACATTCTTTTTACAATTTTTTGAGTTATTGCTAACCATGTACCAAAAATTAAAGTAAATATTATAATTACATAAATAATTGAATCCCAGAAATCAATCATAGGAGTTATATCTTGAATTATAGCTCTTAAGAAGAAAGAGAAAATTGCTATTTTAAATGTTGATGCCATGTATGCAGTGATGATCATTGGAGCACCTCTATATACATCTAATACCCATGATTGGAATGGGAAGGCTGCAATTTTGAAAAGAAAAGTAAATAAAATCAATGTTAAACCAATATAAACTAATGATAATTCACTATTTGAATGCGTAGTTATAAAGGTTGAAATCTCAGTAAGATTTGTTGTTTGTGTTGCTCCAAATACTAATACTACTCCTAAAAGGTAAAATGCACCAATAAAAGAACCAAGAACTAAATATTTAAAGATTGCTTCAACTCTTCTGCTATCATCAGAGTTGTATCCAACCATAATATAAACAGAAAATGATGCAATTTCAAGGGCAATATATGCTGTAACTAATTCATTTGAATTAGCAAGCATCATCATACCAAATAATGCAAATAATAAAATAGAGAAAAACTCACCTTTAAAATAAGCTCTTTCTTGGAAATAGTGCTCACCTATTAATAGTGTTAATAAAGTTCCTAAAATTAATAAAATATTAAAGAAATTTGAAAAAGTATCAAATATTAATACATCATTAAAAATACTACTATATGGTTTAATTGAATATAATTCACCAAATGGAATAAATGATAGAATAAGACCTAAAACTAAAACTAATGATGAAACTATAATATATGTTTTTGTAGAAAATTTTTCACCATACATACTCATAAACATTAAAGCAACGGCTGCTAGTAAAACAGTTAAAACTGGTAAAATGTGTATTAGTTCATTCATTATTTTGTCGCTCCTATATGTAAAATATCATTTAAGTAGTGTGTAACTGTTGGTTCAAATTTATCTATAAAAATATCTGGATAAATACCCATTAAGAATACTAAAATAACCCAAGGAGCTAATCCAATAATCTCTTTTACTTTAAGATCTCTAAAAACTAAATTTTTACCATTATCCGCTTCTCTTTTTTGTAAAATTGCTCGTTGGAACATCCATAACATATATGAAGCTCCAATTATTACAGTAAGTGCAGAGATATAACCTAAAGTATGATTAAATTCATAAATACCAAATATAATTAATAACTCTGATACAAAGCCATTAGTCCCAGGAAGTCCAACATTTGCAAATAACATAATTGCAAAAATAGTTGTAAATATAGGTGATTGTTTTGCAAGTCCACCTAAGTCTTTAATTGTTTTAAATCCTGTTTCATCGTGAATAATACCAACTAATAAGAATAATGCACCAGTTGCAATTGCATGAGCAATAATTAAATATAATGCACCATTAATACCAAATGAATTTAATGAGAAAATACCAGCAGCAATAAAACTTAAATGTGAAGCAGAAGAGTATGCAAACATTCTTTTTATATCATCTTGCATAAGTGCTGCAATACCAAAGTAAACTAAACCAAATAATCCTATAAATACAAACCACATAGAGAATTCAATATAGATTTCAGGGAATATTGGAATCAAAAATCTTACAATTGCATAAACACCTAATTTTGCCATGATTGAAGATAATAAGAAAACAGCACCAGTTGGAGCATTTTTATATGTTTCCATTATCCATGTATGTAATGGGAAAATTGGTATCTTAATTGCAAAGGCAGAAAGGAAGGCTAAAAATAACCATATTCTTTCATTATATGTTAATGATGTAATTTGAGTTAATGAATCATATTGAAAAGACCATAATCCAAACTCATTATGATATGCAACACCTAGATATAAAATAGCAACAAACATTAATAAAGAACCTGCCATTGTATATACAGTTACTTTTATTGTTGTAAAAACTTTATCCCCAAATCCATAAATACCAATCATTAAGAATACAGGTAAAAGCATTACTTCCCAGAAAAAGTAAAATAGAACTACATCTAAAGCTAATAATGTTCCTGTAACACCAGTTTGAACTAATAACATATTAATCCAGTACCCCTTAGTTCTTCCTTCCCATAACATTAAATATGCTGTAGGAATTAAAATAGCAATCATCATTAAAATTGTTAATGAAAAACCATCAACTCCAATATAATAATTAATACCATATGAAGCAATCCATGGTACATTTGTTACAAATTGCATTCCTGCACTTGGTTCAAAATCAACATAAATTTTAAGTACTAGTGCTAATATAACCGTTGTTGTTAGAAAGGCAATATTTCTAACTGTTTCTACATGTTTTGTCGTAATCATTAAACCAAAAGCAATAACTGCTGGTAAAAAGATAATAAATGATAAAATATCTGCACTCATCTTATAATCCTAAAGAAAAATATAAATATACAAATACACAACTCATACCAATAAGCATGAAGGCTGCATAAAATCTTACATTTGCATTTTGTAATGTTGCAACTTTTTTACCAAAATTAATAAATTGGTTACAAGAAGCCATAATAAAGCCATCAATGATTTTATCATCAATAACTTTGTCTATAAATGTTGAAATTTTCTTCGAAAACTGTACGAATACAATATCGTAGAATTCATCAACATAAAATTTATTAGCAATTAAACCTTTTTCATCTTCAGGTTTAAATACATCAAAATTAGCATATTTTTTATATGCTACAAAAATACCAGAGGCTGCAACAGCAACAGAAATAACCATTAATATATATTCAGTAGCATGTGACATATGAATTGGTGTTGAATTTAGTTTTGCTAACCAAGTATCAACCAAGTGTTCTCCACCTAAAACTGCAGGTAAATTTAAGAATCCAGCTCCAAATGCTCCAATTGCTAAAATAACAAGAGGGAAGGTAATTGTTTTAGATGTATAAACATAAGATTTTGTATGTTTATTTGGTGCAACAAATAAAATAAAATACATTCTAAACATATAAAATGCAGTTAAAAATGCTGTAAACATTCCAATTAACCAAATTAAATATTGTCCTTCTTGAAATGCTGCTGCTAAGATTGCATCTTTTGAGAAGAATCCAGAGAATGGAGGAATACCTGAAATTGCAATTACACCAATTAAGAATGTAACAGAGATTATTGGTAATGAAGCTCTATGTTGAGCTATTTTAAAGATATTTTGTTGATGATGAAGTGCTATAATAATACCACCTGCGCCCATGAATAGCATTGCTTTGAAGAAAGCATGTGTTAATACATGAAATAATCCTGAAGAATAAAATCCAAGCCCAACAGCTATAAACATATAACCTAATTGACTCATTGTTGAATAAGCAAGGATTTTTTTAATATCTTGTTGTCTTGTTGCAATAATAGCTGCAAAAAGAGCTGAAAATGCACCAATATAAGCTATAAATGTACCAATTCCTTCTATTCCTGAATATAAGAAATGGAATCTTGAAACCATGTAAACACCAGCAGTTACCATTGTTGCTGCATGAATAAGTGCAGAAATTGGAGTAGGCCCTGCCATTGCATCAGGAAGCCATACATATAATGGTATTTGTGCTGATTTACCCATTGCTCCAACAAATAATAAGAAACCTGAAAGTGCTAATAATTCAGGACTTGCATTTGCTATATTTGCTTCAAGAGATGAGAAGTTTAAATCAACTCCACCTAAAGCAAAAAATAAAGTTACAATACCAAGTAAGAATCCAAAGTCTCCAACTCTATTTGCAATAAAGGCTTTATTACCTGCTATAACATTATCTTTATCAGTATAATAAAATGCAATTAATAGGTATGAACATAATCCAACACCTTCCCATCCAATAAATAAAATAACAGGATTATCAGCTAGGACTAATATTAACATTGATGCTAAGAATAGATTAAAGTAAGCAAAAAATTTACCAAATCCTTCATCTCCCGTCATATATCCAATTGCATAGATATGAATTAACCATCCTATGAAAGTTACAAACATTGACATAAATATTGCTAAATTATCACCTAAGAATCCCATAGTAATATTTAAATTATCAATTTGTAACCATGTAAATAAAACTTGTTTATAAGTATTTCCTGTATCTACCATATCTAAAAATAGAGTAAGTGTAATTAGAAATGCAATTAAAGGTGTTCCTGTTCCAATAATAGAAAAAACTATTTGAGGTATAGGTTTTTTCTTAATATGATAGAAATAAAAACCACCATTTAATATAGCACCTAATAAAGGAGCTAAAATTATCCATACTAATAAGGAAGTATCCATCATGATTTTTCTCCTTGTGTAAGTGTTGTAAAAATATCTGTATCAAGAGATTTTTTTGATCGATATAAAAGTATAATTACAGACAAGAAAATCGCAGCTTCAGCTGCAGCAATTGAAATTACCATGATTGTTACAATTTGTGGATCCATATTAAAATGATATCTAGCAAAGGTAACTAAAAAGAGATTAACTCCATTTAGCATTAATTCAATAGACATATAAATTACAAAAATATTTCTTCTTGCTATTACACCAATAACTCCAATAGAAAAAAGAATCATTGAAACAAAAGCATATGATGTTAGACTTATCATGAGATTTCCTTATTAATTTTTTTTCTTCTTGCTAATACAATTGATCCAACAAGAGCAATAAGAAGCAAAATTGATATCATCTCAAATGATAAAATCCATTCAGTATATAGTTTAGCTCCAATTGGTTTTATATCACCAAAAGTTCCTTCTATAATTTCCATATTTGCATTTGGCAAATTTGATACTGCTTTTAAAACAACAATATTAAAAGGAATCATAACAAGTGCTCCAATCCCAATTAGCATATATTTTTTTGGTTCTTTAGGTAGGTTTTCTTCTTTAATGTTAAGAAACATAAGAAGGAAAAGAATCAATGTCATAATTGCTCCTGCATAAACAATGATTTGAACCATAAATAAAAATGTTGCATTTAATAAAGCAAATAAACCCGCTACTGCTAAAATTGATATTAGCAATCCAAGTGCACAATACATAGGATTTTTATATACTAACATCATAACACCACCAACAATAGCAAATAAACTAAGGGCAATAAAAATTAAATCACTCATCATCAAAATCCTTTGAACGTTCATACGACATTAGAGTCTCTTTATCAACTACGAACTCCTCTCTTTTACTACCTGTAAAAGAAAAAATTCCGGTATCCATTCTAATAGCATCACAAGGGCAAGCCTCAACACAGTAACCACAGAATACACACTCTAGAAGGTCGATTTTAAACTGCTTTGGTCTTTTTTCAGCCTTATCATCAAATCTTTCTTCAGCATCAATAAAAATACATTGAGCAGGACATGCAGTTGCACACATATAACATGCAACACATTTTTCACTTCCATCATCCCATTTTGTAAGTCTATGAACACCTCTATATCTATCTGTTATATCATCAGGTTGAACTTCTGGATATTGCATAGTTTTAATTTTTGAAACATCACTTAAGTTCTCTTTAAAGTGAGTAAATGTTGTTTTCATCCCACCAAATATTGCAGGGATATATAATTTATCTTTTAACGACTTTCCATGTCTTGGTACAATTTTAATTCCCATATTATTTTCCTATTGCTACAACTACGATAGCAGTAATTACGATATTTAAAATAGATAGTGGTATTAATACTTTCCAACCTAACATTTGTAGTTGGTCATATCTAAATCTTAATAAAGTCCATCTAATCCAAATAAATACAAAACTCATCATAAAGAATTTCGTAATAAATGTTGCAATTTGAATAATAGCAACTGTAATATTAGTTCCATTAGTTCCTAATCCTGTAATTAAGATTAGAACAAATGCAATCATTAATAAAGCAGTAATTCCCCAGAATGCTTTGATTAAAATATTTTTTTCTCTTTGTCTTTTATCATTTTTATCTAGCCAATTATAGTTTTTGTTCATCCATTTATTTAACATGTATGTTGTAATTGGAAGAATTATTAATAGAATAATTACTACTAAATTAACATTATTTTGTAAAGTTGCAGTATCTACCCAAGGAATATGATAACCCCCAAAGAATAATGTAACAATAATTGCTGATGATGCAGACATGGCAGCATACTCACCAACTTGGAATAGACCAAATCTCATAGCTGAGTATTCTGTATGATAACCTGCAACAATTTCAGATTCACCTTCAGCTATATCAAATGGTGTTCTATTTGTTTCAGCAAAAGCAGTAACAATAAATATTAATGCAGCTAAAGGTTGCATAAATATTCCCCATGCAGGAATAAATCCAAATATTACTCCACTTTGTGCATTAACCATATCTCCTAAGTGAATAGAACCATAAGTTAATAATACAGAGATAATTGATAATGCCATAGCAGCTTCATATGAAATTACTTGAGCAGAAGCTCTAATCCCACCTAAAAGACCATATTTGTTTTCAGATGAATAACCACCTAAAATAATACCAAATACAGAAAGTCCTGCAAAGGCTAAAAACCACATTATTCCAAGTGTTGTTGGAATTGCTTGCATTATATAACTTTGTCCATCAACAACTAAGTTATCAGCAAAGGGTATAACAGCCATTGTTAAAAATGAACAGATAAATACAATTGCAGGCGCTATTGTATATAAAAATTTGTATTTAATATGAGCAGGAGTAAAGTCCTCTTTAAACACAAGTTTTAACATATCTGCAATTGCTTGAATTAGACCACCAAGTCTAATTCCACCAATATCAGCTCTATTTGGACCAGTTCTATCTTGCATTAAACCAGCAACTCTTCTTTCCCACCAAACCATAATTGGAGTAGTTCCAACTGATAAAATTTTAGCAAGAAGAATATTTACAATAATAATTACTATTGATGCAGTACTCATAGATTACCTTTATCTATCATAGTTTTAATATGTTCAATTATTGAAGTTATAGTTTCCATTGGTCTATTTTTCTTCATTTTTGAAATTACTCTTTGTTTAATTCCCGCAAAGTTTGTATATGTTCCACTTTTTTCATAAAATGATGCAATTGGTACGGCAACATCAGATTTTGAAATAGTTAAACAATTATGAGAGAAACAACTTATCACTTTTTTATTTTCTAATAAATCAAGATGTTTATCAAAATAGTTATTACCTAAAATAACAATTAATGAAGCATCATTAACTAAACCTTTAAAGATTTTTTCATCTTCATTGATTCCTAACTCTTTAAATGATTCTCTATTTGCAGATTTATCATTTTTCTTTAAATAATCATCACCAAATGTTTCATCAATATATTGAGGAGCATAACCACTTAAATTAGCTTTTACAACATTTGCTAAGTTTTTAGCATTTTGCATCTCTTCTAATGATAGGTTTGGATCTAATAAAAATAAAATATTCTTTTTTTCTTCACTTAGAAGTTTAAATATTTTTGTAATTGTATTATCTAAGGCAACTTCAGTATTATTTACTAAAGGTGTAACAAATCTATTCTCACCCTCTTTTTTGTATGATAATCTTCCTTCATCACACATAAACCAACCATTAACTTCTTTATTAACTCTTGGCTTGAATCTAAAGATTTGATCATCTTTATATTTCTCTTTTCTATGATCAACAGTGATATTACATGCTCTTGAACAACCATTACAAATTGCATCAAAAGTTTCCATAAACCATACTCTTTGCTTAAATCTAAAATCTTGAGAAGTTAAAGCACCTACAGGACATAAATCTACTACATTCATAGCATAAGGATTACTTAATGGTCGTCCTGGAAAAATACCAATAGTTGAGTGGTCAGCTCTATTAATAACACCAAGTTCATTAGTTCCTGTTATATCTGAACAAAATCTTACACATCTAGTACAAAGTACACATCTTTCTTGGTCAAGCATTACATTGCTTCCCAGTTCGATTCTTTTTCTTGCAGTAACTTTGTCTTTTACTTCAACTCTTGATTCGTAAAAACCTGATTCCATGTAATAATCTTGAAGTTTACACTCTCCTGCTTGATCACAAGTAGGACAGTCAATAGGGTGATTGATAAGTTCAAGTTCTAAAATATCCCGTCTAACTTTCTCGATATTTTCACCTTGTGTTCTTACAATCATTCCTTCTTTTATAGGAGTATCACACGCAATTTGTGGTCTTTTTTGACCTTCAATTTCAACCATGCACATTCTACAGTTTCCATCTTTTCCTAAAGCTTGGTGATAGCAAAAATGAGGAATGTGAACATCTCTATCTAAAAGAGAGTCTATTAAAAGACTCCCTTTTTCTGCTTCTATTTCATTCCCATTTACTGATAATTTAACAAGTTCACTCATATTGTGTCATCTCCTTTTTTTGACCGCTTAATTTTCTATTTACCTGTGTATAATTGTCTAGGTCTAGCAATTTTTGCTGTAGGGTCTTGTTTTAATTCAGACCATTGCGTAATCCATCCAACAGTTCTACCAATAACAAAGATTGGTGTAAACATTTGTACAGGAATTTTTAGTGCTGTTAGAATAACACCTGAATAGAAGTCAATATTTGGATATAAACCTCTATCTTTAAAATAATCATCACTTAGTGCTGCTTCTTCAACTGCTGAAGCTATATCTAAAAGTTTTGAATCAAGATTTAATTCAGCTTTTAATTTATCTTGTAAAGCTTTTAATGAT
>JBFHGG010000044.1:0-20557 GCA_041583235.1 Halarcobacter sp. | reverse complement strand
TTTACTGTATTTACTCCTATTTATGTAACACTATTTTATGATGGATTAAAAGGTCAATTTAAACCCTTATATTTAATTAGTACAGGATTAGCAGTTTTAGGTGCATATATAATTAGATATCATAATATAAGTGAAGATTTTATCACAGGTTTTTTAATGGTCCAAGCAGCAAGTATCTGTTTTGCTTTAGGACAAAGTTCTTACAAAAAAGTAATGGAATCTAATAAAGAGATTAGACAAAGAGATGTTTTTGGATATTTTCATTTTGGAGCCTTAATTGTAAGTGTAATATCTTTTATATTATTTGCAAATCCTGAAAAACTATCGCCATCATTAAGCCAATGGGCTGTTTTAATTTGGTTAGGACTTATAGCATCAGGATTAGGATACTTTTTATGGAATAAGGGAGCTTGTTTAGTAGATGCAGGAATTCTTGCAATTATGAATAATGCACTAGTTCCTGTTAGCTTACTTGTAAATCTTATTATTTGGGGGAAAACGAGCAATTATTTTTTACTTGCCTTAGGAAGTTTAGTTATTGGATTATCTTTATATTTACACTACTATTTTATGAAACTTTATGATAAGAAAAAGTCTTGTAAGATTAAAGCAAAATGAATTGGTAAATTCTCTCGCTAGCAAGCTCAATTTTTACTTTAAAAGATGCTATTTTTTCTAAAGCTTTCTTAAAATCGCCCACAACTATTTTTTCAACAGAGCAAGCAATCAATAGTTTGTGATAATTTACTATTTAGTATTATGCTCTGGTAACAGGAAATAGGATACAAAAATTCTGACTAGTAGGGAGTTTTCAACAAACTTTGTAGTACTATTTATTACTTATATTTTATTTTATGCATATTTTTTTAGACTTAATATTAAAATTCTTTGTAGCTTAATAAAATAGATCAGTTACGTGATAGTAGCAGTGATATAATAGCCTTATTACTTTTTTAACTGAACTAAATTACACATACCATCAAACTGTAAAGATGACCTTGTATCTTGTAAAAAATTCTTTGGTGTAAAGTTTGTAAATGACTTAAAATCTCTAATAAAATGAGACTGATCAGAAAAGTTATGTTTAAAAGCTAATTCACAAAATTCAATATTAAATTGTCTATATTTCATGAAATCTAAGATAGAGTAGAATCTTCCCATTCTACTGATATTTTTAGGAGTAAGCCCTGTATAATGTTTTACTTTTCTTTCCAGCTGTCTTATAGATAAATCTTGTTCTTTAAAAAACCTATCTAAATCTCCAGTTTTATAAAGTTGACAAATATTAGAAGAAATTAAATCGCTTTTAAAATTATGTTGATGAAAAAAATCTTTACAAAATTGATTTAACATAGAAAAAAGTAATATTTTATCTTCTTTTACTTCATGCATTTTATCTATGAAAGTAGAATCAAATTTTAAAGAAAGATCATTAAAAGTGTAAATTTTGTTTTCTAAGTTTGAAATAGGAATATTAAAAAGTTTATAAAAAATAGCTGGATTCAATTGGATATCAATTAAATGAATATTATCACTAATTAAATCTTTGTGGGCTTTAAGTACAGGAGGGATCACATATATACCCTTTTTGATACTCCCATTTTTGTAAATACTTAAATCCATTTGGCCATCTAATATAATGCATATTGTTGCACAGCCATCGGGCAAAATATTTCTAGTATGAAAAAAATTTCCATTTCCATTTCCCTCTAAAAACCAAAAGACCTTAATCCAGTCTTTTAGTTTTTCGTCAGGGAGAAACATCCTTGATGCAAACATCTAAATATTTCCCAATTTTTTAAAATGTATATGCAATTGTGGCATAAAGGTGATCTTGATCATCTCCGGATCCACTGTCAGCATCAAATTGAGTATATGATAAATCTAAGTTTAAACTGCCTCTTGAAAGTTCAACTTCTTTAGATACTCCTACAATAAAGTTATCTCCAATATTTTCCATCGAACCTGTACTTCCATGTAAAGTAAGAACATCAAAATCATATGAAGTAAAACCTTCATAATAATCATAAGTCTCTCCATCATCTTCAGTGTATGTCCCCCAAATATATTTACCTCCAATTGATAATTTATCTATTGGATAAACTACCTCTAAAGCAGCCTCATCTAAATATGGTAAATCATCTGAATTAGGATATAAAAACCTAGTATACGATACTGTAGTTTCTAAATTTCCTAAAGAAGTACCATAACCAGCATATATATCTATTTCTGAATTAGCATCAGCACCTTCAAATTCTACATTTGAAGCCCAAATACCACCAAAAAAACCTCCATATAAGAAAGTAACTTCTCCAAATATAGCACTTTTTTCATTTGATTGTGTCATACCTCTTGAAATATAATTACTGGTTGCTGTTATACTTGTAATTACATCAATTTCGTTTGCATTTACAGATGTTGTTAAACTCACAGCCAATACTGAGCTTAATAATATTGAATTTAATTTTTTCATTTTTTTCCTTAAATTGAGATTCTTCCTAGTATAACTCACAAAAAAAATTATTGAAATAGTGTAATGTCTAAAAAAAAGGCAGAAATCTCTACAAAAATTAAGAAACAGCACCAAAGTGTCGTTTTTTTTCAAATTTATATTTTACACAAAAATTATGCTCATCCATGTATAAAATTTATACAAAAATGTCGTTTTTTTTCTATACTATCTTTATTTTTAAATCTATAATTTTTCATCAATTTATTTGATAAAACTGTAAAAGGAGATAATTTGAAAATTAAAAGTTTAAATTCCATACTAAAAATAAGTATCGGTCTTTTGCTAGGATCTGTAAGTTTAAGTGCCGTAAATACATTAGATGGTAAATCTATTATGGACACAAAATGTGTAGCCTGTCATACTGGAAATACGAGCGATGGTCTTAGTAGAATTTCTGAGCAAAGGAAAACTGCAGAGGGTTGGTATATGACTCTTTCAAGGATGCAACAACACAATGGACTTTCATTAACAAAAGAGGAAGAACAAAGTGTTATTAAATATCTAGCTGATACTCAAGGTTTAAATTATGAAGAGAGTAAACCATTTAGATATGTGCTAGAAAATATGCCTAATTATCAAGAAAGTTATAATGATCCACTATTTGTTGATATGTGTGCTAGATGTCATACAAGTGCAAGAGTAGGATTACAAAGAAGAACAAGTAATGAGTGGTATAACTTAGTTAATTTCCACTTAGGAAAATTTCCAACACTTGAGTATCAAGCACTTTCAAGGGATAGAGACTGGTTTAAAATTGCAAAAGAAAAAATGGTTCCTTATTTAACTGAAAACTTTGGTTATGATAAAGAATTTGTTTTACAAACTGTTGACTTTAATGGTGAGTGGAGTTTATTCGGTCAGAAATTAGGTGACGGTGACTTTACAGCAAAAATGACAATCAACGAAACTTCAAAAGATAAATACAAAGTAACTCTAGATGGTACATTCATTGATGGCAGAACATTTACTTCAAGTGGAGAAGCTATTGTTTATAGTGGTTATGAATTTAGAGCATCTTTATCTATAAATGGCATTTCTTATAAACAAGTATTTGCAGTTAATCCTAAAACTTTAGAATTATCTGGAAGTATGTTTCAAACAATTCACCCTGAAGAGTTCTCATCTATAAATGGCATTAAATCAAGTGATTCAGAAACTACAGTTTTGGGTGTTTCTCCAAAAGCTATAAAAGCAGGAACAACTAAATTATTAATAATCTCTGGAAATAATCTTGACAAAACCATTAGTTTATCAAAAGGTTTAAAACTTAATAAAATTATTGAAAAATCATCAAATAAACTTGTTTTAGAAGTAACTGCAAGCTCAAATTATAGTTCAAAACAAATTGATATAGAAGTTGGCTCAACAAAATTTGAAAATAAATTAACAGTTTATAAAAAAGTTGATTCTTTAAAAGTATTCCCAAGTTATGCAATTGCAAGAATTGGTGATGGTGGTGGAGCTATGCCAAAACAACATGCAATTTTTGAAGCAGTTGGATATTTAGCAGGTACTGATGGAAAAATTGGAACAAGTGATGATATTTCACTTGGGAAAGTTGATGCAAGATGGAGCGTTGCACCTTTTGATGAAAGAGCAGATGTAGATGGAGATGTAAAATTCTCAGGAACTATTGATTCATTTAGTGGGAGGTTTACCCCATCATTTGCAGGACCAAATCCTAAAAGAAGATTTGGAACAAACAATGCAGGAAACCTAAAAGTAATTGCAACTTATAAAGATGGTGCTGATACTTTAAAAGCTGATTCTCATATGATTGTAACTGTTCAAAAATGGGTAAATCCTCCAATTAATTAGGAGATTAACATGAGTAATAATGAATTAAAAATAAATAAACACAATTTTAGGATAGTAAGAAAGCAAGATGAAAATTTACTTTTTCATGTACCAAGTACTTCACTTTTTGAAATTGACGAAACAAATGAAAAATTAATTAATAGATTAAATAACACTCAAGTTGAAATCTCTGATTTTTCAACTGAAGAGTTAACTGAACTTGAGAAATTAAATATTATTGGAAAAGAAGAAAAACAAGACTATATAGAAGTTAAAAACTTCCCTGCAACAACACTTATTTTAAATGTTGCATCAGGTTGTAATCTTAGCTGTACATATTGTTATAAAGCAGATTTAGAAACACTTGAAAATAGTGGAAATATGACATATGAAACAGCAGTAGCTGCAATAGAGCAATTATATGATGGAGCACCAAATCAAAAAGCATATAATGTAACTTTTTTTGGTGGTGAACCTTTAAGTAATTTTCAATTAATTAAAGATGTAACTTTGTTTGCAGTTAATTTTTTCAAAAAAAGAGATGCTTTAGTAGATTTTACTATGACTACTAATGGTACTTTACTTACTAAAACAACAATTGAATTCTTAATGGAATATAAATTTGGTTTAACTATTAGTATGGATGGTCCAAAACAAATTCATGATAAAACAAGATTAACAAATTCTGGAACTGGTAGTTATGATTCAGTTAAGAAAAAAGTTGAACTTTTACTAAGTATGTACACAGATAGACCAATTGGAGCTAGGGTAACTCTAACGAGGGGAGTGACTGAGATTGAAGAAATTTGGGATCATTTATTTAATGACTTAAAATTTAGTGAAGTTGGTTTTGCACCTGCAACGGCAAGTGATAATGCAATATTTAATCTAAGTGAACATGAACTAATAAAAGTTTTTGAAGGTTTTAAACAAATGGGAGAAAAATATATTGAGTCTGCACTAGAAGGTGAATTCAATGGTTTTTCCAATCTTCATAGACTACTAGGAGATATTCACGCTGGAAGAAAGAAAAAACTTCCATGTGGAGCAGGAGTTGGACTATTATCTGTAAGTCATGAAGGAAGTTTTGATTTATGTCATAGGTTTACAGGAAGTGATTTTGGAAATTTTGGAAATGTAAAAACAGGCCTTGATAAACCTAAATTATCTAACTTTATTGAAAAAAGATTAAATACAAATGATGGAGACTGTTCTACTTGTCATATTAGAAATTTATGTGCAGGAGGATGCTATCACGAAAGTTATATTAGATACAACGATCCAACAAAAGCGGTACTTCATTACTGTGATATTATGAGAGATTGGATTGATTATGGATTATATGCATATTCTAAAATTAGAAACAATAATCCAGAGTTTTTTGACCTATATTTTAAAGAAGAAAAAGGAGAAGTAAATGGGCTTATTTAAACCTTTAAATCCAAAAGCAGATTTATTAAATAAATCTATCAAAGAAGGATATGAAAAAGAAGTTGTTGCAATGCAAAGTATTGTTGGATGTACATCAACATTTGACCCAGGTTGGGAGGTTGATGCATTTGGTGGAGTTGCAGGACTTTGTCAACCAATGGAAGCAGATCTTTATGGCTGTTCAGATCCATGTTGGTGGCCAACTCAAGTTCCAGATACTATGAACAATCCTGGATGGACATCAAAATCTCCATCAACAACAAAAGATTGGAGAAAATTAAGTTCTATTTTCCCAATAGATGACAAATAAGAGAGGTTAACATGAAAAAGTTTTCGATATTAACAACTGCACTATTAAGTTTATTTATTAGTGGTTGTAGTTTAACTCAACCACAAACTGGTATGATAGGGAAAAGCTTAGAGTTAAAAAAAGATAGAGATTATATCGCTTCTATAGGTAGAACAAATGAACTTTATATTCTTGATGGTAAAACAGATGAATTATATAAGTCTTGTAAACTAAAAGGAGCATATATGTCTGGAGCATTAGTTATTTCCCCAGATGGAAGTAAAGCTTATGTTTTACAAGATAATTGGCAAGCAATTTATGGATACGATATGAATACTTGTGAAAATTTCTTTAAGGCAGAATTGTCACATGAGAATGTAAGAGCTATGTCAATTTTTTCTTATACTTTAAGTAAAGATGGGAAAAAGTTATATACAATCTCAAACCCAACAGAAATGTTGACAGATAGATATAAAGTATTAGACCCAGTATTTAAAACATTTGATACATCTACTGGATTAGAAGCAAAAGCTATAAATAGTTTTAAAGTTCCAAGACAAATATCTATAATGGCAACGGCTGATGATGGGACAATTTATGCATCTGGTGCGAACCTTTATAAAATTAATCCAGAAAAAAAAGAAGTTTCAATAGCAGCTAAATTAAGAAATTGGGATAAAGAAAATTACTCATCTCCTGACACTTTAGCAATGTGGCCTATTGGAAATGTTTCAAATGAATTTTTATTGATGTATACAGCTGCTAAATTTCCAAATAGTAAAATGGATATGAACGAAGCTGAATTTGTTTGGGGTGCAACAAGACTTGATTTAACTACAGGGAAAATTGAACAAGAGGATTTTGCACCCATTGAAACTATTATGTTTACAGGGATGACCCATCCAAATGATTCAAACATTTTATATGGTGTTTTAACAGATTTAACAAAATTTGATAGAAAAAATCAAAAGGTTATCAAAAGAGTTGATTTAGACCATACATACTATTGTATAAATTTTGCCACTGATGGTTCTAAAATTTATATTGGAGGAGCTTTAAATAAAATAGCTATTTATGACCCTGAAACTTTAAAACAAATCAAAACTGTGGTTCTTCCAGATGGAGATTTTGGTACAGGAACACTTCAAGTATTTAGAGCAATATAATTATGAATGAAAACAGGGCTTTAAATAGTTTAAAACAATATATATTTAAAGAAAAAAGAGCTATATTCTTACTGCTTGGTATCTCAATGATATCAAGTAGTATTGCTATTATTCAACCTTTATTAATGCAAAAGTTTATTGATGAAGCATTAATACTTAAAAACTTAGATAAGTTCTATTTTTATGTTCTCCTTATAGTTCTTATTTCTGTATTTGGTATAGCTCTTTCTGTTTTCTTGCAATATAAATATACTTCATTATCTGTGAAAATTTTATATAAACTAAGACTAGATATTTTTGAAAAAATATTTTTAAATACTAAACTATTTTTTCAAAAAAATCGTGTTGGAGATTTACTTTCACGACTCGAAGGTGATATTAGTGAACTTCAAAGATTTGGTCTAGATTCTATTTTTGCCTTATTTTCTGCCTTTTTAGGACTTATTGGTGCATTAGCTATTATGTTTTATTTCGATGTGACTTTAGCTTTATTTGCATTGATTTTATTTCCAATTGAGTTTTTTTTACTTAAACCAATTTATCCAAAAATGCATGATATAACAAAAGAATTAAGACAAAGTACAGCATTAATTGGAAGTTTTATAATTGAATCTTTAAGATATGCAGATTTTTTAAAAAAATTTAATAATGTAAAAGATAGAAAAGACATCCTAAATGGTTTTCAAGATCAAAATAAAAATAAAGTACTAAAACAACAAAAAATACAAATAGTGTTCACTCAAATTCCTGTTATTGTTAGTTTAATTGCTAGAACAAGCTTAATAGTTTATGGGGGATTAAAAGTAATAAATGGCGAATTATCAATTGGTGAACTTATTGCATTTTTAAGTTATTTTTCTATGGTTTTATCACCCGTACATACTCTTCTTGGGATACTAAATAATATACCAAAACTAAAAGTTAGTATTAATAGATTAAATGAGATTCTGCCAAAAGATGAAACTAAAAAAGATGTTATAACACTTAGCCAAAATTTAGATATAAATCTAAAAAGTTTAAGTTTTTCATATCCAAATTCAAAAGAGATTTTTAAAGATATTAATTTAGAAATTAAACATAAACAAAAAGTAGTAATAATTGGAACTAACGGTGTTGGAAAAAGTACACTTATAGATTTGATATTAAACTTTTTAAATCCCATTAATGGTGAAATACTAATAAACAATATAAATATCAAAAATATTCATACTGAAACTTTACAAAAAAGTGTAGGTCTTGTAGAACAAAGTCCAGTAATATTATCAACAAGTATTAGAGAAAATCTGCAAATATCAAATAAAAATGTAAGTAATGAAGATATTATTGATGCTTTAGAAAAAGTAGGATTGAAAGAGTTTTTAGAAAGCTTACCAAATGGAATTGAAACAATATTAGTAGAAGATGGAAAATCTCTTTCAGGTGGTCAAAAACAAAGAATATCTATTGCAAGATTAATACTACAAAATCCTTCAATAATAATCATGGATGAACCAACCTCATCACTTGATAAAGAGTTTTTAAAAACAATTGATAAATTAGTTGATAGTAATTTTAAAAATGCAACTAAGATAATAGTTTCTCACCATAATTGTTTTAAAAATGCAATCTGTTATGAAGTTAAAAATAAAACTATAAAAAGAGTTGAAAATGAGTAAAGAAGTATTTGTAGCAATAATTGATAGTGGCTGTAAATTTGAAACATATGAAAAGCATTCAATACAACTTCAAAAAGACAATACTTGCCTAATAAAATACATAGAAAATATTAATTTTGAACATGGAAATGTTATTGGAAATATTATAAAAGGTGAAAATATTTTTATCTATGATATTCAAGTATTCAATGAACAATTAAGTACCACGCCTATGCAAGTTTATGAAGCACTAAAACTACTGCTAAATAAAAAAGTGGATGTTATAAATCTAAGTCTAGGTTTTAATGAAAACTATAAAGAGATTAAAGAAATATGTGAAAAGCTTATTGAAAAAGGAGTGACAATTGTTTCTTCCTATCCAAGAACAGCTCGAAATCATACTTACCCAGCATCGTACAACAATGTTATAAAAGTGACTTCTGAAGGTATGTGTAATGATGAAAAGATTGTATCTTTAGAAGCAAATAAACTATTTTTTGGAGCAAATCCTTTTTCATCAAAAAAAGAAGTAGCTGGGTCTAGTGTTGCCGTTGCTAGGTTTACAAGTGAGTATTGTAATTATTTAAAAAAAGGTTTTTCTAAAAAACAGATACTAAATGAGTTTTCAAAAAGGGTAGTAAATGAGCCATATTAAAAATTTAGATAAAAAAATAGCAGTCATAGGGGCTGGAATAGCTGGAATTACAACTGCTATTGGATTAAAAAAGTTAGGGTTTAATGTAACCGTTATATATAAAAAAAGAGCCTTTATGGCATATGAAGGTTTTAGTGAAAAAACAAAAGATGGCTTTGAGATGATTGGATGTTTAAATGCTGCGAGAAGCTTAAATATAAAATCTCAAAGAAATTCAAATTGGGCAAATATATCAAAAAATGTTAATTATGAGTATGTAACTTGTAGAGAGGATTTAGATGAAAGCTTGTTAAAAGATGCTAAAGATTTTGATATAAATCTAATTGAAGCTAGAGTAATAAATGATATTAACCATGATAGAAGATCTATTATCTCATATAAAATAAACAATGAAATAAAATCCACAGAAGTTGATTTTGTAGTTGATGCAAGAGGAAGGTTTGCACCATTTAAAAATGAATATACAAATGGTCCAAAAAGTTTTTCAATACTACAAGAATTAGAAATACCAAAACAAGATAAAAATAAAACTTCAATTGACTCCATAAAAAATGGCTGGGTTTGGCAGGCTTATGTTGGTAAGAATAAAGGATATTTGCAATTTACATGTGATGAAAAAACAGCACATAAAATAAAAACATTTAAAGATGTATTAATTTACTTAAAAGATGAAGAATTAGATTTGTGGAGTCTCAAAAACTACAAAACAAAAGATCTCCTAGTAAAAAGAGATTCATACAGTAAAGTTCACAAAACAATAGTAAATGAAAAGATGATTTTAGTTGGAGATTGTGCTTCAAGTATAGACCCTCTTTCAGGTAATGGTGCTTTCCAAGCCATGAGTATGTCTAGTATTGCTCCATATGTAATAAATACTATATTAAATAAAAAAGAAAATAAATATATTGCAATAGAATTTTATAAAAAAAGAGTTAATTATATTTTTGAAAAGTTCTCAAATGTAGGAAAAGAGTTTTATAAAATGGAAACTAGATTTAGTAGTGATTTTTGGCAAAAAAGACAATCTTGGCCTGATGAATCAAATAAAAGTGAAATCATAAGTAAAATAGAACAAGGTGCAATAGTTAAAGAAGGTTATATTGAGCCAAAAGAAGTTTTAATAACTTATGATAATCCTTTAGGAATTTATTTTATTGGAAATATTGAGATTGTTGAATTAGCTAAATATTGTCTTGAAAATAGTAAAGATAAATCGAGCAAATTTTTTAAAGAATATACAAAAGAATTTGATGATAATGTAACTAAGTTATTAAATCTTTGGTTAAAAAAATACAAATTTATATAGGATTGAATCAAATATAATTATCAGGTTACTTATTATATCCTTATCAACAATCTCTTATATTTGGAGAAGGAAGCACTCATATATGGTTACTTGAAGAATTTTAAAATACAAATAGAAACTTTAAATAGTGTTTATCATGAACTTCTTGAACCAATTGAAAAACAATCTACCATAAAAAAACTGGTGGATATTTGGAGGAGACACAATATTATCAATGTTTCATTTTAATCATAGAAAATCTTTTGATATAGATATTTTTATAACAAAAAGCCAACTCTTTGATTTCTTAAATCCAAAATGGTATTATGAATCTATTGAAGACATTATTGTATTTATTATAAAGCTTTCAAAGCCTTTTCAAAATCACCCACGATAATCTTTTCAACAGAACAAGCAATCATAAGATTAACCGCATAATCAAAATCCTCTATATATTTTCCTTCTAAATCTTCGAAACCATGTTCACTTACTAGTATTTCATTCTCTCCAAATTGTTGTAAATATGTAGTATCTCTATTTATATAAGCATAAACTTTTTTGCCAAGTGCTGTTGCGTAACCACATTCCCAAATAGTTCCACTATCACTCTCTTTTCCTCTAAAAGAATTTATATTTGCTAGGACTATATCACATTCATCTATTAAATTTTTATTTGCTTTATAAATATCTTGAGCAATTTTTTGTTTTTTTTGATTGAAATTTATTACATTATCAAGGGGATAAAGTCCTTCAAAACCGTAATCCTTACATAGTTTTACATATCTTTTTCCAATTTCTATTGAATCTTTTTCAAAAACATCAGGGCCTGCTATATATATTTTTTTCATCTTTCTCATTTTACTTTTTTCTGCCATACTCAATTTTATTTCCATTTTCATCAATTAATGGATATTTCTTTTCATTTAATTTCATTTTTTCTACAATAGCTTCTTCTAAATCTATATTAAAACTCATGCACATTCTTATTAAATAAACTGCAATATCAGCCATTTCTTGCTTTGCATGTTCTTTTTTTTCTTCCGATAGATTTTCTGATTGCTCTAAAGTAAGCCATTGAAATATTTCAAGTAATTCTGATGCCTCAACGCTTAAAGCCATTGATAAATTTTTTGGATTATGAAATTTTTCCCAATCTCTTTCTTCTGAGAATTTTCTAATAAGCGCTTCTATTTTTTCCATGTTCATGTTAAACCTCTTTGACTGATAAAGTATTATATAATAGCAAAAATTTAAATAAAGAATAATAATGATAAAAAGAGAATTCCTTCAAAACCATAAGCCAATTAACTTCAAGTTTTACCAAAATGTTGATGATTTCGTAGTTGAAGAACTGCCAATAAAATTTGCAGGACGTGGTAATTTTATAATTGCAAAGATAAAAAAAAGACAATTAGGGACTTGGGATTTAATAGAAAGTCTAGGTCGAGGTTTGAGAATTTATGAAAATGAGCTAGGATATGCAGGATTAAAAGATAAAAATGCGACAACAACACAATATATTTCTATTCCTAAAAAATACTCAAAAGATTTAAAAAACTTTAGACATAATAAAATAGAAATTTTAGAGACTACGCTTCATGGAACTAAGCTTAATATTGGAGATTTAAAAGGAAATAAATTTGAAATAAATCTCCATGAAGTAAAACAAGAAGATGTAGGAAAAATTGAAAAGCTTTTAAAACAAATATCACAAATTGGAATGCCAAACTACTTTGGTTTCCAACGTTTTGGATATGAAAGAGAAGAAAATTTAGAGAAAGCTAGAAAATATATTTATGAAGATTTAATTATAAAAGATAGAAAAATCTGTAAAATGCTAGTTTCTGCTTATCAAAGTGATTTTTTTAATAAATGGTTAGTTGAAAGATTAAAACTTTCAAATGATTCTTTTAAAGCTTTGAATGGAGATGTTTTTAGAGAATATTCAAAAGATAAATTTTTTACGCCAAAAAATCTAAATGAAATTATTCTAAATGATTTTGAAAACAAAAAAATAGTTCCAACAGGACTACTTCCTGGACGTCAAGCTTTTAGAGCTATTACTGAAGCAAGAAAAATTGAAGAGAAATATGATGATACTTATATACAAGAAAAAGGTTATAGAAGAGATGCTTTAGTATATCCTCAAGATATAAGTGTAAATTACAATAAACAAACAAGTAAATGTAAAGTTAAATTTTCCCTACCAAAAGGTTCATACGCAACTGTTCTAATTGAAAATATAGCAAATAGGAATTTAAAAGCCTAATTGCTATAAATATTTACTATTTTAATCTACCTGTAATAAACCTAACAATTAAAAAGACTACAACACTATATGCTATTATAACTGCAGCTACAGGAGCAGAGAAACTAAGGCCATAAGAGTTGAATCTATCAAAAATAAGAACAGGCGTTGTCATTGGATGATAAACTAAAATAACAACTGCTCCAAACTCTCCTAAGCCCCTACTCCACATCATTAAGGCACCATTTATAATATCTTTTTTAGCATTTGGAATTGTAATTCTAAAGAATACACTTAAAGGACTTGCACCTAAAGTTCTTGCAACTTTTTCCAACTTTACATCTACTTTTCTAAAGCCATCTTTTGCAGCATTTATTAAAAAAGGAGCTGATAAAAACATCATAGCTATCATAATTCCATATTCAGTCCCAACAAACTCTATTCCAAAGAACTTGAAAAAATCCCCTAATAAAGTATCTCCAAAAGTTGTAAGTAGAGCGATACCCGCTGCTGTATGAGGTATCATAATAGGAATATCAATAATTGCTTCAACAAAACTTCTTCCATAAAAATCATATCTAGCTATTAAATATGCCAAAGGGAGTCCTGTAAATAAAACAAAAACCATTGCCCATGCTGATACTTTCATAGTAAGCCATATTGATGATGTTACCTCTCCATCTTTAATTGCTTCTAAAAGTTTTTCACTTCCAACACCTAAAAACATTTTTAAAATTGGAACTGAAAGAAAAAATACAATAATAAAGGCTAATACAACTAGTGTTACTGTAAATGATTTACTTTTCATATTAAACTTATATCCTTTTTATCAAAACCAATTTTAATTATGCTTTTAGAATCTGCATAACAACCTAAATAATCCCTTTTTAATATTTTTATAAAAAACTGATGATTATTAATATTTACAAATAATTTAAAATGATCAACTACACCCATGCACTCTTCTAGTCTACCTTCAAAAACATAATCAGCATCAATTGCTTTAGAGCTTGATACTCTTATAACATTTGGGTCTACACTAAAAAATTCATTACTTACATTCAAATTTAGTAAAGTTGTAGGAAAAATATTTTTAAAGCCTAAAAATTCTGCAACATCTATACTTTCGGGATTATTTAAAACATTTTCTGCATTACCAACTTGTTTGATTTGTCCATCCATGATAATTGCAATTTTATCTGCTAAATAAGAGGCTTCTCTAAAATTATGTGTTACATGAATTGTTGTTAAATCATACCTTTTATGAATATCTTTTAAACTTTTCATAATAGAGTTTCTAAAAGTTGGATCAATAGCACTTAAAGGTTCATCAAGTAGGAGAATTTTAGGACGCGAATACAAAGCTCTAGCTATTGCAACTCTTTGTTTTTCTCCACCACTTAAGTCTCTTGTTTCACGATTAAGTAAGTGTTCAAGTTTTAAAAAACCTACAATATCTCTAAAAAGTTCTTTCTCATTTTCAATTTTTTTATATTTAGAAGAGAATTTTATATTTTTTTCTACATTCAGATTAGGGAAGAGTGCAAAATCTTGATATACAAACCCAATATCTCTTTTTTCAGAAGCTATATTTGAAATATCCTTTTCTTTATAAAAAATACTTCCACTACATTCATTTAATCCTGCTATAGTTTCAAGAAGTCTTGTTTTACCACTACCACTTTGTCCTAAAAGAACGAAATATTCATTTTTGTTTATATCTAAATTTATATTATCAAGCAGGAAATCATCTATCCTACTTGATAAGTTTTCTAATTTTAAATAGCTCATTATTTACCTATTATTGATGCATCACCAGTGATAATTGCTGGAGTAATATTTCCTTGTCCATATTTTGCCATTATTGCTTGTCCTTCAGCTGATAATACAAAATTTACAAATTTAACAGCACCATCTTTTGTTGTTGGAGATTTTTCATTTTCTGCAACTGTGATACCATATACCATTGCACCACCTTTTTTAGTAATAAACTCACCTGGTTTCTTACCATCAATATTAAAACTCACTGTTTTATATAAATCTTTAAATTCATTATCTTTTAAAGATACTTGTTTTGGAAGTGTAATATATTTTAATCCATGTTGCTCTGCAACTGATTTATAAATATATAAATAATCATATGCATTTGCTTCAATTAATCCTAATAAATCTGTTTCTTTAGGTCTAACTATAACTTTGTTTTTATTCTCTTCACCTACTTTATATGCTTCACCATAACCAAAAAGTTTGTCATATAAACCTGGCATTTTATAATGAACTTCTGCTAGTTTAGTAACAAGCATAGATCTATAACCACAAGGATCCATATTTGGATTAGAGTGTCCTACTTTTACTCCATCTCTTAAAAAAATCTCTGGCCAGTTTTCAGAATTTATTTCATTTGCATATTTTGCATTTGAAGTATATGCAATCGCCATTTCATTTGTAGCAAATTGTGCATTAAACTTTGCATTTTTAGGAATAAGTAAATTATCAATTACTTTATAATCAGCACTAGCCATTACATCAGCAGCTTTCCCGATTTCAGAAATTTTTCTAGCAGCAGCTCTACTACCACTAGCTTCTCTTTGCACATCATATTGTGGATATTTTGCTTCAAAAGATTTTTCAATTGCTGAAAATGGAACAGCTAAAGAACCGGCATGGAATACCACAACTTTATCTTTTGCAAGTAAACTTGATGCTAATACTACACTTAATCCTAATCCTAATAACGTCGTTTTCATTTTATATGTCCTTCATTAATATGCCAATTTTGCATATTTTAAATTTTAAAATTGTATTCTACAAGATAAATCTTTAATATTAACAATTTATTTTAAGTTTTTAATAATGTAGATTTAAAAAAGGGGCTTCTATTGAAGCCTCTTTTTAGTTTTTCATATCTACTTTGTGAGATAAGAAACCAATAATTCCTACAAAAAATAGTCCACCTACAATATTTCCTAATGTAACTGGTAATAAATTTTTAGAAAAAAAGTTTTCAATATTTAAGCCATTAAGCTTGTCTACTGAAGTATGAACTAAATGAGATAAAGCTTCTACATCTCCTCCAGTTTGTGCTAAATAATGAGCTTTAGCAATAAGTCCTTCAGTAATAATAAACATATTTGCAACGCAGTGTTCATAACCAGAACCCACAAAGGCTGCAATTAAAAATGCAATTCCTAAAATTTTACCTGCTGTATCTTCAGCAGCAGTAGCAGTCCAAATTGCCATACAAACAAATACATTACAAAAAATACCTCTAATAAAAGCTTCTTCAAAACCTAATGAAGCTTTTCCGGCACCCAATGCAACGAAGTGTTTCAAAATTTCACCATCATATTTTAAGGGCAGATTTGAACGATAATACATATATGCAATTATAACAGAACCCACAAAATTAAATACCCAAACAATAGTCCAATATTTAGTCATTTTTCCTAATGATAACTTGTTTTCGTAAGTTGTAACTCCTGTTAATAAAGAACTGGTAAACAAATGGCCACCAAAAAAGACAACCATCATAAGACCCGCAGAAAACGCAAGGCCTCCCACAAAATTTGCAATCCCAGGGCTTGAGGACTTAGCAACTCCTACTGTTGCATGAGCCCAAAAAATATCACCTAAGGCGATTGACCCCCCTGCCATAATAGATAAGAATACTACACTAATTAATGGCATATTTGCTTTATGCCCTGAACCGCCTGATACAGCCTTTGCTGCTTCTGCTGGAGATAACATCATCACTAATCCTTTTATTATCTTTTATCGAAAATAGTATCAATTTCAATTAATTTTGCTAAACCCTTTGAAGCTGTTACTTTTGCCTCTTCTGAAACTTCTGGATTTATCTCTAATACATTTTCTATGTCAACATTTAGTCCTAAAAACAGAACTCCTTTACAAAACTTCTTTAAATAACTAACTAGAATAGGCATTGGTAAATTATGTGTTGAATACATATATTCTCTATCATCGCTTACATCAATAACCTCAACTGTTCCCACTTCTATTCCAGTCATAGCATCACCAATAACCACTAAGTCAGGCCCATACTCTCTAATTAAATTAAATTGGCTTTCTGGAGTATCTTCTGCATAAAAAACCTTCCAACCTAAATTTTCTGCTTCTAGTAAATTACCTACATAAGCGCTAACACCATCATCACCACGCAAAGTATTTCCAACTGCTAAAAATGCTTTTTTCATATCTTTTTCCTTATAACGATGTAACCCTCTTGCAATGAAAGAAATTGCTCTTTTAAAAAACAATCAGGCATTTCTTTGACCAATTTTTGCGCATGTTCAGGAAAAACTTCTATTTCAAAATATCTACTTAGATTTCCAAGTTTGAAACTTGCATATTTACCACAAGATTCAATCATTTTTTCATAAGCATTTTCTTCTACTTCTCCCACACATTCAACAAAATCAACACTTCCAATTCCATGTCCTACTGCCAAAGAAAAAATCTTTACTTGCTCTAATGGCGTAGGTAATTTTTTCTTAGAAGATGGATCAATTTGTCTTTTTGTTAATCTACATATTTCAATCATCTTTAACTCACTTTTATACTAAAAATTTATATTCGTCTAATATTTTTCCATGATACTTCATATGAGATAAGTACACTTCATTATGGAGTATTTTCATACATTCAACAAATCTTTCGTCTTCTTCTTCCTCTAAGCCTTGTTCTAATGCAACTTTTGTAAGGATAATATCTTTAATATCTTTTGATTCTTTTACTGCAGAAATATACTTATCAAATAATTTTCTTGCAAATAAATACCCCATTAAAACTTTTGCTTTTGCTAGAATGTCTCTTTCAAAAAGTATATTTCCAAATACAGACTCACTTATTAATTCTAAGTTATTATCTCCATCTTTATTCTCTATGTAATTAACTTTTTGATCTAAAATTCCTAGTGCTGTTGCTAGGCCATAAATTATTCCTGCTGGATGAGGAGGACATCCAGGAATGTAAACATCCACTGGAATAATTTTATCAGTCCCTCCCCATGTACTATAAACATCATGGAAAATTCCACCACTTGAACCACAAGCTCCAAGTGCAACAACAATTTTAGGATCAGGCATTGCCTCATACGCTCTTAAAAGAGGATAATACATTTGTCTTGTAACGGGTCCTGTACAAAGCAAGATATCTGCATGTCTTGGACTAGCTACAAGTTTAAAACCAAATCTTTCTGGATCCCACATTGGTGTAATAGCTGCAAAAATCTCAATTTCACAACCATTACAAGAACCACAATCAACTCTAAAAACACTAAAACTTCTTTGTATATTATTAAGATGTTCTAATTTTGCTTCTAAGCTATTAGCTTTTGCAATATCTTCTGGTACTGTATATGTCTTAGTCATCTCATTCCTCCTGAAAAATATTTATTAGTCTCTTCAACCACTTTAATTTTTTTACAGTCAGGACAAGTTCTAATATATGCTGTTTTCTCTTTTATTGTTTCTTTAGACCAACCTGCTCGCTGAAGTCTTTCAATATCATATGCAATTAATCTTTTAGTTGTAAAAGCAGTATTACATACTTCACAATGTTCAAGGTCTAACTCACCTCTTATTTTTAATGCATTTTTATCAAATTTTACAGCTAATTCAAATTGCTCTGATTGAACTACAGCATTAGTAGGACAAACTTCATCACAACGTCCACAAAAAATACAACGTGCGCAATTAAATTCCCAGACTAATTTATTTTTTTCTTCATTTAACTTTACATTAATTGCATTTGATGGACAAGCAACTGCACAGGATGTACAACCTATACATTTGTCATAATCATAAACTGGTTTACCACGAAATCCTTCGGGAACTATATAAGGTTCAAAAGGATATTTATATGTAGAATTACCATACTTTTCTGCCATGTCTATTAGTTTCATTTTATCCTCCTACATTTTCATTAAAGGAGAGTTTTTCATTGTTTGAGAATACTCTTTTAGATCTTTGTGCGTAAGAATTTTTGATTTTTTCTTATTTACGTCAATTACTGTAACTCTCTCTGTACATGAATAACATGGGTCTAAAGAACAAACAATAAGCGCAGCATCAGCAATAGTGTTTCCTCTAAATTGATATCTTAATGATGGCCAGTTATTATAAGTTGCTGCTCTACATCTCCATCTATAAACTTTTTGTGCATTTCCATGCATTATCCAGTGAATATTTTCACCTCTTGGTGCCTCAACATTTCCAATTCCAAATGATTCTGGATTAATAAATGTTTGTGTTGATATAACTGTTTGTCCACCAGGCATCATTTCTAGACATTGTCTAATAATAGAAACTGATTCTAGTAATTCATAATATCTAACAGTCTCTCTAGCAAATACATCTCCACCATGTTCAACTGGAACATTGAATTTAATTTGATTAATAAAATCATATGGATGATCATATCTTGAATCTCTTTTAAATCCTGAACCTCTCATATTAGGCCCAACAGGTGAGAAGTCACGTGCAACTTGTTTATCTAAGATTCCTACTCCAACCCATCTTGCCACTTGCGCTTTGTCATCCATTACAGCATCCCAAACTTCTTTTGTTTGAGTTTCAATGATTTGTAATAATTCTAAGCTTTTTTTAATCTCTTTCCCAGACATATCACGTCTAAGTCCGCCCATTACTACATTACCATATGTTTTTCTACCACCGGTTACTAATTGCGCTAGTTCCATTGAGTATTCACGGATTCTAAAAATCTGCATAAATGTACTTACATTACCTGTAACTTCACATGCAAGCCCAATATTTAATAGATGAGAGTGAAGTCTTTCTATTTCTAAACATATAACTCTCATAGCTTGTGCTCTTAATGGAATTTCTAAGCCAACAGCTTTTTCAGCAGCTTCAATACAAGCAATAGCATGTGCATAACCACAAATACCACAAACTCTCTCTGCTAAATACCCCATTTGATCATAGTTCATTCTATTTTCAGCTAGTTTTTCCATTCCTCTATGTTGATAAAACAGTCTAAAATCTGCATCAATAATAGTATCACCATCACAATAAAGTCTAAAATGTCCAGGCTCATCACTTGTAATATGTAAAGGACCTAAAGGAACATCTAAAACTGAACTTCCTTGTGGTGTTAAAAAATCATAATCAGGTTCATCTTTATGATCAACCGCATCAGGTCTATGTCTATAATCCATAGCATCTTTTCTTAGAGGGTGTAAACCTTCTGGCCAATCATCTGAAAGAACTAATCTTCTAGGATCAGGTAGACCAACTGCTGTTATTCCAAACATATCAAATGCTTCTCTTTCATACCAAACTGCAGCTGGAACTTTACAAGTTACTGATGGAAAAGTAGGATCATTTGCAGGAAGATAAGCTTTAACTGTCATCCAACATTTTTGTTCCTGTGGAAGCTCATCATCTTCCGTCATTTTTCCACCTTCCATTGATAAAACATAGTACAATGCAAAGCTTCCATTTAATTGTCTCTCATCATTAGGAATCATACTTGATAGCCATCCCCCTAAATCATAATA
>JBFHGG010000043.1:0-20652 GCA_041583235.1 Halarcobacter sp. | reverse complement strand
TCTTCTAGACTCATACACATAATTCACACCTCTATATTTTATAAAATATTATTAAAAAATTATTATTACTTTAAAACCCCATCAAGCTTCTCTTTTAATACTTCTGCATTAAAAGGTTTTACAATGTAGTTATTAACACCTGCTTTTAATGCTGCTATAACTTCACCTTTACCACCTTCAGTTGTAATCATAATAATTGGAGTTTTTTGATGGTTACCTTCAGCTCTAACTTTTTTAACTAATTCAAGGCCGTTCATATTTGGCATATTCCAGTCAGTTAATATAATATCATATTGTGATTCACCCAATAATTTCCATGCTTTCACACCATCTTCTGCTTCTTCAAAATCCTCTTTAGAATAACCAAGTTGCATAACAACATTCCCTATAATTCTTCTCATAGTCGAGCTATCATCAACTATTAATATTCTCATATTCAAACCTTTTTTAAAACTATATTAAAATCTTATTATTATATATCATTTGATTTAAATATATACTTAATACAAATTACAAATCTACATCCAGTTTATCTAACTTTAAAAAATCTTTAAATATAATCTATGATATTTATAAAAAAAGGATTAGTATGCTTAGAGGTCTTTATACAGCAGCCACAGGAATGAATGCTATGCAACATCAAATTGATGTAACATCAAATAATATTGCAAATGTAAATACTATGGGATTTAAACAAGATAGAGCCGAATTTCAAGACTTGATGTATGAAACTTTAAACTATACAGCAGGAAAGACTTCTGAGACTACAACAAATCCCACAGGAATTGATGTTGGACTAGGAGTTAGAGTATCGGGTATCCAAAAAAACTTCTTACAAGGTGACCTTGAATTAACTTCAAACACATTTGATTTAGCTATTGAAGGTAATGGCTTTTTTCAAATAACAATGCCTAATGGGGAAACTGCATATACTAGAAATGGTGCTTTTAAATTAGATGCTGATGGAAATATTGTAAATGGTAATGGTTATTTACTAGAACCTCAAATTACAATTCCAGATAATTTAGTTGATGTAAGCATTGCAAGTGATGGTACAGTTACAGCTTCAGATCCAGATACAGGTGCAGTTTCTGATTTGGGTCAAATTACTATTGCTGATTTCATAAATGATGCAGGATTAACTTCTATGGGTGAATCTTTATTTATGGCTAGTGAAGCATCAGGTGATCCAATTGAAGGAAATCCAACTGAAGATCAATTTGGTTCAATTAGCCAAGGTATGGTTGAGTTATCAAATGTAAAACTAGTAAATGAAATGGTTGATTTAATTACAGCACAAAGAGCATATGAAGCAAATTCAAAATCAATTACAACAGCAGATGATATGCTAGCAATTGTAAATCAATTAAAGAGCTAATTAAATAACAAATGTCAATGAATCTTGAGCAGTTAAAAAAACTTAGGGAAGAAAACTTTTTAAATCACAAAAAGAAAAAAAGAGAATATTATTTAAAAAGTAAAAATAAAGAGAGTCAAACAAAATATAAAGATTATAAAGAGATTGATTATGCAAAAGAGTTAAATGCAGAAAATTTTATAAAAAATATAAAAATAATTGCAAAAAAACAAAAAGAGCATATAGATGATAGAAAAGCTTATATTCTTGAGAAAATGATAGAATATAAAGAAAAAAAACAGAGCTACTACCAAGAAAATCGTGAAAAAAGACTAGAATATGACAAAGATTATAGAGAGAAAAAAAAAGAAGAATTAAGAGAATATAGAAAACAGTATTACAAAAAAAATAGAGAAAAAATACTACAAAGACAAAGAGAAAATAGAAAATCAAATAAAGAAGAGTAGATAATGGCGGAAAAAAGTGATGAAGATATTATAAAAGAGTTTGGATTAGAAACTTTAGATGAATTAAATCCTCAAGAAGTATTAGATCAACTCTCTTTAGATGATGATAAAAAAGATGATGGCAAAGAAGATATTGTATTAGAAGAAATAACTTTAGAAAAAGATAAAACAGATAAGAATAAAACAAATAGCATAAATAATAATGTTATAGAAAATGAAGATAGAGATGAGATAAAAGAGAATAAAAATATTAATAATAAAGATGAAGAAGAAATTGATGAAAAAGTAATTCCTGTACAAAAAAAGCAACCTAAAATTTTTAAAGTTTTAATATCTGTAGCAGTATTTTTATTTTTAATATTAATTACTGGCTTAATATTATATTATTCAGGATTCTTTGATTCTAAAAAACCTATAAAACCACTAGAAGAAAATAACATTAGCAAAAAAATAAAAGATGAAATAAATTTTGATGCAAATGATATAAATAAAACTAGACTAAACAAAAAATTAAATATGCTAACAAAACATGAAATAATGAATAAAGATGAGCTTGAATCTGAAGAGAATAGAATTAAAGAAGAAGAAAGATTAAAAAAAGAGGCTGAAGAAAAAGCATTATTAGAAAAAAAAGAAAAAGAAGATGCATTAGTAGCAGCACAACTTGAAAAATTAGAAAAAGAAAAGAAGATTCTTGAAGATCAACAAAGAATCATAAAAGAAGAACAAGAAAAATTCTTACAGATACAAACTCAAGCAAAAGAAGAACTACTCCAAGCGCAAGCAAAACTAATGGAAGAGTTAAATAATAATAGAGTAAAAATGGAAGAAGAAGCAGAAGTTATACAAGAAGAATCTTATATAAATGAAGCCCAAGATTTACCTGTGATAAAAGAAGAAGATATTAAGGTAGAAGAGATACAAGGTGAGCATACGAATAAATCTTTTTTACCTTTTATTAATGTGGCCACTATAAAAGGTGAGTTGTATAAATCTTATTTGGATAAAGTTCAAAAATATAGTAAAAATATTTCTTTATGTAGAGATCAAAAAAATAGAATTGAAATTTATTTTGGCCCTTTTGACTCTTTAAATGAAAGAAAAAAAGTCTTTGATAATCTATTAGATAATGGATTTAAAGAATCTTATCTAATTGACTTTACTAATGAAGAGTATCAAAAAAGGTGTAAGTATTAAAATTAGAAGACTCTAAGAGTTTTCTAATATCTCTAAGCAGTTTTTTGTTTCAATAGTTTTATTTTCTATATCAACATTTTCTATATATGTACCTACAATATAAGGTACTAAAAAGATTTTAGCTAATCCATCTTCAACTAAAGATTTTTCTGTTTCCACTTCAAAGTAATCATCAAGTGGATATCTATGTATTTCTTTTATTTTGCCTAAAACTTTTCCATTTTCAATAATTTGACAATCAATTATATCAAACCAAAAATATTGATCTTTTGTTAACTGGCAATTTTGTTTAGTTTCATCTTCAGATGAAAAAAGTTCTTGATTTGTTAGTTTTCTTGCAGTTTCTACATCATCATAATTTTCAAATTTTATTAGTTCTCTAGATGCACTATATTCTTGAACTTTTAATTCAATATTTTTATTTGTAATAAATACTGCATCTTTTTTAAATTGACTAGGGAAATCTGTGTCAATTATAAGTCTTAGTTGACCTTTTAAACCAACAGCTTTCCCTAGTTTTGCAACATAAATTTTATTCATTAAAGTTAGTTTGCAATAACTTGTATTTTGTAAGATACACCATCTTTTGCTTTACAACCATTTGCCATAGTTTTTAAAGCATTAATCATGTTTCCATTCTTACCAATTAATTTACCAATATCAGCACTATTTGCTTTTATAGTAATTTCAGTAAAAGTTTCATCAATACTATTTGTTGAAATACTAACTTCTTCTGGTTTACCTACAATAAGTTTTGCGTAACTTTCTATAAAATTTGTAATCATAATCTTATTCTATACTAAAATTACTTAGCTGCTAATTTTTTAACTTTTTCTGATGGTTTAGCACCAACACTTAGCCAATAATTATATCTTTCTTCATCAATTTTTAATACTTTTGGCTCCGCAACTGGGTTAAAGTATCCAATAGATTCAATCCAACCTGAATCTCTTCTTTTTCTTGAGTCTGTTACAACGATTCTGTAAAATGGTTTTTTGTTTCTACCCATTCTTGTTAATCTAATTACTGTCATATTTTCTTTCCTTGTTTTATTTTGTTTTTATAGTATTGAATTCTAAACTCCATTTTATAAAAAAATAAGTTTACAATTCAACACTATTAAATATTTTAACCTAACGAGGTAATCCCGCTGGTCCACCTGATCCTTGCATTTGAGACATCATATTTTGAAGCCCTTTCATACCACCTTTTGATGATAATTTTTTAGCCATTTTAGATGCATTTTTGAACTGTTTTAAAATCTTATTTATTTGTACTTCAGATAAACCAGATCCTTTTGCAATTCTTTTTTTCCTACTTGGATTCATTAGACTTGGAGTTTCTCTCTCTTTTGGTGTCATAGAGCCAATTAAAGCCTTAATTCTTTTAATCTCATCTGAATTCTCAAAGTCCATATCTTTTAATGGTCCTGCCATTTGTGAAAGACCAGGAATCATACCAATTATTGATTTCATAGAACCTAATTTACTCATCATTGCAAGTTGATCTAAAAAGTCATTAAAGTTAAATTCACCTTTTTTAATCTTTTTTGTTACTTCTTTTGCTTTTTTTTCATCAATAACAGCTGATGTTCTCTCAGCAAGTCCTTCTATATCCCCTGCACCCATAAGTCTTGAAACAATTCTATCAGGAATAAATACTTCAAGATCAGGCATTTTTTCACCATTACCAATAAATCTTAAAGGAACACCTACTTGATGTGCAAGAGAAATTGCAACTCCACCTTTTGTATCACCATCATACTTAGATAGAATAACACCATCAATTCCTATTTTCTCTTTAAATGTTGTAGCTGTTTTTGTTGCATCATGACCTGTTAGAGAATCTGCTACATAGAAGATTTCATCAGGACTAACTGCATTTTTAATATCATGTAGTTGTCCCATTAATTCATCATCAATTGCAAGACGACCTGCTGTATCTATCAAAAGTACATCATAAAGCTCTTTTTTGGCTTTTTCTTGTGCAGCACGTGCTACTTTAATAGGATTTGTTTCATTATCATCATAATAAATATCAACTTCAATTTGAGTTGCTATTTGTTTTAATTGTTCAACTGCTGCAAGTCTTTGCAAATCCGCTGCTGCTACTAAAACTTTTTTATTTCTAGTTTTAAGATAATTTGCTAATTTACCCGTAGTTGTGGTTTTACCAGAACCTTGTAATCCAGTCATTAAAATAGTTGTAGGAGGAGTAGGAGAGTAAACAAAACCTTGATTACCTTCTGTTGTTAATACTTTTGTAAGTTCACTTTGTAATGCTCTTAAAAATGAGTCTTGACCTATTCCATTATTCTTAGTTTCTAATTCAATTGCTGTAACTAATTCTTTTGTAGTTTTATGATGAACATCTGCTTTTAATAAAGATTTTTTTAATTCTGTAATTGCTTTTTTTAGTGAAGCAATATCATCTTTATGTCTAATTTTATTTACTGCATTTTTAATCGAACCGGTTAATGAATCAAACAAAACTATCTCCATATTTTATAAATTTTGTGGATTTTACTGTTTTATTTCTTTAAAGGAGTTGAAAGTGATATGAAATTAAGTTTAATTTAATATTTATAGCGAATTAAAGCCCTATTTCTAGGACTTTATTATTTTTAACAATCTTAAATTTTAATTAAATTCGTACACTCTAAATTCTCTAGGTTCTTTTGATTCAAATTTATAATCAAAAATTTCTGTTTTTTTAGAATGTAATAAAACTCTATTTATATTAGCAGCAGGTTTTCCATAAATAGCATCTCCAATTATTGGCAAGCCAACAGAATTTAGGTGAACTCTAATTTGATGAGTACGCCCTGTATCAATTACAATTTTTATTTTTGATTTATTACCTTCTACTAGCATTGGATAAACAGTTGACTTAGCTGGTTTCCCTTTTTTCATATCAATTTTAGATTTTGCAACACCTCTATTTTTTGCTGTTAATATTGGTTTATCAATTTCAATTTCTTCAATAACTTTTCCATCTACAATAGCAACATACTCTTTATAAACTCTATTTGCTCTAAATTCATTAATTGCTTTTTTCTGGAACTCTTCATTTTTTGCAAATAACATTACGCCACTAGTTTCTTTATCAAGCCTATTTAACATCATGTAATCTGGAAATTTTCTAGCAACTTCATCACTTGTTAAAAAAGCAGGTTTATCAACAGCTAAAATATCATCATCTTGAAATATCATCTTAATACTAGCAATCTCTTTTACAGAAAAAACTGTATCTTCATCAATCTCACCACGAGCAATCATTACTTTCTTTCCTGCTGCTCTTACTAAACCTTTATCAATTAACTCTTTTGCTTTTGAGTTAGAAATTCCTTCTTGTTTTGCCAATACTTTATATGCTTTATCGTATCCCATTTATATATCCTTTAACTCTTCAATTATAGGATTTATATCTCCCTTTTCTATTAGAGTTGATTTTTTTAAATTTTTTATATTTTCTAATTTACTTTTTAATTCATCTTTTTTAACTATATTAAAATTATTTACACATTCAAAAAGTGATTTTTGATTAAATATATTTTCACCACTTATAAGTTTACAATTAAAATATGCTGGTTCTATTGGATTATGTCCACCAATACTTTCAAATGCCCCACCTAATATCACAAGATCAGATATTGCATAAATATTGTTTAACTCGCCTAATTTATCAACTAATATTATATCACTAGAAAAATTTTCTTCTTGTGAGAATCTATGATAAGATAAATTCTTTTTTCTAGTAAACTCTTTTATTAATAAATCTACCTTTTCAAATCTCTCAGGATGCCTTGGGACAATAACTAATTTCCCAAATTTTCTTTCATATGAATTTAGAATTAACTCTTCTTCATTTTCATGGGTACTACCTGCTGTTATTAGGGTATCATCCGTTTTTTCAAAAACTTTTGTTACTTTAGGAAGTTGAGCTAATTTTATATTTCCTATAACAACAACATTTTTTGCACCGAGTTCTATTAATCTTTTTTTATCAATTTGGGTTTGAGCAAAAATTTTGTCAATATTTTGAAAAACCTTTTTATAGAAAAAAGAGAACCTTTTGTATGATTTATAAGATTTATCTGAAATTCGTGCATTTATTAAAAATGTCTTAGCACCCTTACTTTTTGCACTTAAAAAAAGCATATACCAGAGTTCTGCTTCCATTACTACTAAAGCTTTTTGTTTTTTTACCCAAAAAGGTAAAAAGATTTCAAAAGGTAGATATCTAACATTTTTAGTTAATTTTTTAGCTTCTTCAAATCCTGTATTTGTAATAACAGAAATATTAACTTCATCATCTATATCATTTATAATTTCATCAATAATTGGTTTTATAGCTTTTGTTTCACCCATAGAACAAGTGTGAAACCATATTTTCTCTTTTTCAAAACTTTTGTTATTTAATAAAAAAAATTTTGAAGGAATTGCTATTTTATATTTTTGATTTCTTGATTTAAATAATAGATAGGGAATAGCAAGTAAATATATTAAACTTGCTAATAAATAATAAAAGATACTAAAAAGGCTCAATACTAAGCCTCTTCAGTTTCTTCTTTATATAAAATTCTTCCACAATGAGGACAGTTAATAATCTCGTCAGATTTAATTACTTCCGCATAAGTTTTGTCATTTATTTTCATATAACACCCGTAACAAGCTTGATCGATCACAGGAACAACTGCTGAATCACCGGCCCATCTTCTAATTTTTTGATAGAATGTTAAAATTTTATTATCAAATTTCTCTAATAATTCACCTCTAGATTGAGAAACTACATTTCTTTCTTTGTTAATCTCTTCAATAGCATTATCAACTGCAATTTGAATCTCTTTAATTGATTCTTCTTCTTCAGTTAATTTTACTTGTAATTCTTTTAACTCTTCTTCTTTTGAAGAAGCAATAGCATCAAGTCTAATTATTTCTTCATTAGCAAATGAAATTTGCTCTTTTGCAATCTCTTCTTCTAATTGTAAAGCTTTTAATTCTTTCTCATTTGAGATTTCATTATTCTTTTTTGAAATATCTTCTAGTTTAGTTTTTAACTCTGCTAAGTGGATATTATTTTTTGTTCTTTTTGATTTTACATCATCAATTTGTGCATATGTGTCATTAATTTGAGACTTTATAGATTCAGCGATTTCTACAAATGTAGATAACTTTGCTTTTTCATTCTCAATTTTTGGTTCAAACATACTAATAGAGCTATCAAACTTTGATAACTTAACTAAATCTTGTAAATATTTATTCAACCGTTTCTCCTTGGGTACAAAACTTAAATGGATTTTTCGAAGCTGTTATTATAGCTTTTAATTCATTTTTTTTCAAATAATCATTGATTAGTCCCTCTAATAAGGGACTAAAGTGTTTTTCACTTTCATAGTGTCTTATGTCAATTAATGAAATACCTCTTGCTTTTGCTTCCATTGCATCATGATATTTTATATCACCTGTAATAAAACAATCAGCTTGAACATCAGCAATCATTGACATTCCAGCACCTGTAATAAGTGCAACTTTTTTTACCTTTTCACTACACTTAACATATTTTAAATACTGTAATCCTAACTTTGAAGATATTTTATTTGCAAAAGAAGAAAAACTATCATTTACATTTGCATAACAAATATATCCATCACTATCTATTACATCTAAATCTAAAATTTCTTTTGCTACATATTTATTTAAATGTGTTACATCAATATTTGTATGCATAGAAATAAGTGCAATATTTTTTTGAATTAAAATTCTTAATAATTTTGTACTATAAGAATCATAATTTACTTTTTTTAATGGTGAAAAAATTAATGGATGATGAGTTATTATTAAAGAGTTTTCTTCAACTTCTTCTAAAAGTTCAAAATCTAAATCAATGGAAATATAAACTTTTTTTATATCATCATCTAAAGATCCTACTAATAATCCTGAATTATCCCATTTTTCTTGTAAAGAAAAAGGAGATAATTCATCTAAAAATTGGTAAATATCTTTTAATTTCATAAATTAAATTCTACCAATTCTTTTTAATCTATCTTGCTCTTGTTCTTTATATAAAACAGCACAACCTTGAGCTAGTTCTCTAACTTTAAGAATATAATTTTGTCTCTCAGTAACTGAAATTGCTTTTCTTGCATCAAGAGTATTAAAAGCATGTGAAGCTATCATACATTGGTCATATGCAGGTAAAGGAAGTCCCTTTTCTAAACATACCTTACACTCTTTAAAAGCATCATCAAAATGTCTAAATAACATTTCAACATCTGCTACTTCAAAGTTATAAGTTGAAAACTCATATTCGCTCTCTTTATGAACATCTGCATAAGTAGTTTTTCCATATTGGTTTTCATTCCAAACAATATCAAATACAGAATCAACACCTTGTAAATACATTGCAAGTCTTTCAGTTCCATAAGTAATTTCAACAGCAACTGGATCACAAGGTAGACCTCCTACTTGTTGGAAATAAGTAAACTGAGTTACTTCCATTCCATCAAGCCAAACTTCCCAACCAAGTCCCCAAGCTCCAAGAGTTGGAGATTCCCAGTTATCTTCTACAAATCGAATATCATGTTTAGAAATATCTAAACCTAAATATTCTAAAGATTGTAAATAGAGGTCTTGAATATTATCAGGGCTTGGTTTGATTAGAGCTTGAAACTGATAATAAGCTCCAAGTCTATTTGGATTTTCACCATATCTTCCATCTGTAGGACGTCTACTTGGAGCAACATAAGCTGTTGACCAAGGAGTTGAATCTAAACTTCTTAAAATAGTTGCAGGGTGGAAAGTCCCTGCACCTGCTGGAATATCATAAGGTTGTACAATATTACAACCTTGTTCTGCCCAAAATTGTTGTAATTTTAATAGAATTTCTGAAAATGTGATCATTTATTTAATTCCTAATGCTTTATTAATTTTATTTTTATCAAAACCACAAATCCATTGATTCTCTATTAAAACTACAGGTGCACCTTTGCATCCATGTTTTTTACAATCATTAAAAGCTTGTTTATTTGTGGAAAGATCTATAATATTATATTTAATCTTTTTTGCTTTGAAATAAGCTTTAGCTTCATTGCACCATTTACAGCTAGGTAGCGTAAATAGTGCAACAGGCTTCATTATAGAATTACTTCTATGCTAGCAGAATCAGTTTCAACTTTTTTAGCTTGAACTAATCTATCTTCTTTTAATTTAACAGCTAATTCTTTATCAGTAATAGCTAAAATTTGTATAGCAAAATAAGCTGCATTAATTGCACCAGATCTTCCAAGTGCCACAGTTCCAACAGGCATACCTGCAGGCATTTGAACAGTTGAAAGCTTAGCATCCATACCATCCATTGCTCCACCTTTCATAGGCACTCCAATAACTGGTTTAGTAGTTCCTGCTGCTAAAGCACCTGCTAAATGTGCAGCCATTCCAGCAGCAGCAATAAATGCAATTGCACCTTTTTCTTCAGCTTCTTTTATATAATTCTTAGTTCTTTCTGGACTTCTATGCGCAGAAGATATAACAATTTCATATTTAACATCAAACTTTTCAAAAGTGTCCGCACAGTGTTTCATGATTTCATAGTCAGATTTGCTTCCCATAATAATTGATACAAAGTTCATTTTTTTCCTTTTATTTTTTATAAATGGACAATATTATATCAAAAAGTTTCTAACAGTTTTATAATCTTAGAAGATTTTAGTTTTGACCAGCCCTTAAATTTATACATAATTAGAGATTCATTTGAGAAAATAAATTTACTAAAGTTTTTAGACTCATCTTTTACATAAATTGCTTTTGATAAAGGATAAATTTGTGAATTATTATTTGAGACTGAATCTGTGAAAATTACAAGGCTTGGAATAAAAAAAGCATCTGCAATATGATAAGTCGAAGTATTAACAGTAACAACTTTTGACATATTGGAAACAATATAAGAAAAATCTAAAATATTTTTAGAGTATGAAGATAAATCAACATATCTATCATCATCAAATTTATTTTCAAGTTTTAAAACAGAAACAATAGTATAGTCAGACATTTTTAGAATCAGTTTTTTTAATAAAGATATTGCAATCTCTTTTGGCATAGATTTGTCTATATTTGCAGAATAAGGATGAAAAAGTAAAATTTTTCCTTTTAATTTTAACTTTTTAATTATATCTTCTAACTCTTTTTTTGGCTTATAAAAACTAATATTAATTGTATTATACTTTTCACTTGAAGGGATTTTAGAATAATCAATACCGAACTTGTAAAGCCATGCATCGATATAACTTAAGTTTTTATAAAAAGAACGCTTAGTAACTGAACTTAAATCAATAAAAAAATCATAATCGCAAAACTCTTTTACACTAATTGATAAAGCAGAAACTTTATTTATAAAAGTTTGATTTGAAAAAATTAACTTATCTCTTGAATAATATTTATTTTCTGAAGAGTTTAAATAAATATCGATTTTCACACTTTTAAATTTTTTACATAATTTCTCATGTAAGATTCGTAGAGCTGTACAGGCACAAATCATTTCTGAAATGCTAGAGCCAGGGTTTCCAATAATTGTTAAAGTGACATCTTGTTTTATAATTCCTAATAATTGACTATCTAAATCAGTTTTTTCTTCATTTAAATATAAAGAATTAAACTGATTTTGATTCTCTTTTATTTTTTCTAATGCCTTATATTTAAAATCTAAATTTTGAGTAATTGCATATTCATTAAGGTTTAAAACTCCTAGTTCTTTTGGAAATTCACTAAGATATCTTATTTTCATTTCATCAATTACTCTAGCTTTATATTTATCTCCAACATTTGTAAAAACTCTTTTTAAATCATCAAAGTCTTCATAACTTGTAATATAAACTGTTTCATTAAAGAGATTTGATGGATTCTTTAGTTTAGAATACTTAACTAAAGTTCCATCCGTAGTTTTTATATTAATATTTTCGCTTACTCTAAATATTACCATTTTTAATTACTACATGAACCTTCAAAAGTTGAAACTTCTTGAGTTTTTACTCTTAACATTGTAAGATATGGAAGCTTCCCTGGTAGTTGAATTTTATTTGTATTACCACTATGAACTGATTCAAGCTCCTTCCCACTCTCTGTTAAAATCTTATTAAAACTAATATAATATTTCCCATCCTCTTTTTTAAATATTTTTCCAAGTTCATTTTCAACTTCTAGAATTTCTGAATTTAAAGGAGCAAAAATTTCTGTTTCTTCATTTGGGTAAGTTTTATATTTACACATAAAATGCATTTCATCTTCTGTAACAAGTCCACTAACTTCATAAGAACCTGTACTTAAAGCATACTCATGGTTTTGAGTATCATTTTTTTCAAAAGGTCTATGAATTAAATAAGCATCTGTAAAACCTCTATTTTTTGTAGTTGCTAATTCATACTGATATTTTGAAGCATCAAATTCTGAGGAATAAAAATCATCAATTGCAGAACGATAAGCAAAGGCTGTAACAGCAGCATAATAAGGGGATTTTGTTCTACCTTCAATCTTAATTGAATCAACTGCACCACTTTCTAAAATTTCATCAACATGAGATGCTAAATTCATATCTTTTGCATTAAAGATATATGTTCCAACACCTGGTTCTTCTTCTAATCTAAATAGAGTACTATGATCTTCATTTGCAGCATATAATGTATATTCAAATCTACAGTCATTTGCACAAGATCCTCTATTTGGAACTCTTCCCATTTGCACTGCAGATACTAAACAACGTCCACTATAAGCAAAACACATAGAACCATGAACAAAAATTTCAATTTCCATTTCAGGTAATAATTTTTTTATTTCTTTTACATCTTTTAAAGATATTTCACGTGCAGCAATAATTCTTCTTACACCCATATCATAATAGACTTGTGCATCTAAATAATTCATAACATTTGCTTGAGTTGATAAATGAATTGGAATTTCCGGAGCTAATTCTCTACACAATCTTACAACTCCAGGAGCAGCAACTATTAAAGCATCAGGTTTTAATGCAGCCATTTTAACAATATGTTTTTTAAGTAATTCAATTTGAGAGTTAAAAGGGAAACCGTTTATTGTTGCATAAACTTTTTTACCTCTTGCATGTGCGTAATCTATACCTTCTTTAAAAGTTTCAAAAGAGAATTCTTTACCACTTCTAATTCTTAAACTAAAATGGCTAACCCCACCATATACTGCATCAGCACCATAGCTAAATGCAATTTTTAATTTTTCTAAGTTTCCTGCTGGGGATAGCAGTTCTATTTTTTTGTTATTCATGATTTTCCTTATGTGTTTACAAGACACAGTTTGATAATTGCGCAATTATATCTAAAATTTTTATAAAAAAGATTTGATAGAATTTTAGTTAAATTTTATAAGGAACTCTTACATTTCACTTTTTCTATAATTATTTTTTATTTTGACTTTTTATGTTAAAATTAAAAATACTGCAAAGGACACATTAATGATTGCTAAACTTTTTAAAAAAACAACTCCTGATGATTTATTAAATCAGTTAAAAAGTAAAAGTTTTAATGAAGAAAAAGTTGAATCCATATTAAAAACAATTGATGTAAATCACAAAAATCAAAACTTACAAACTTTCTTACATTTAATAATTAGTGAAAATAGAATTGAATCAGTTAAATGTTTATTAAAAAATAATATTGATTATAATGCAATAGATTCACAAGGTAAAACAGCTTTAATGTTAAGTTGTCAACATGGTTATCTTGATGCAATAAAAGAACTTTTAAAAAAATCTGTGAATGTCGATATTGAAGATCATAATGGAATTACAGCTATTGAATATGCAATTATAAACAATAAATATTCTGCTTATAAATTATTAAAACCCTATATAGAAGATATAAATAGAAAAAATAGAAAAAATTTAACTCTACTTAATTTAGCCGTTGATTATAAAAATTTTCAAGTAATTCATGATCTTTTTAAAGATAAAAATTTTAAAATAAATAATGATATTTTATTTTATAAAAACACTTATGCATCTAGAGACATTTTAAATACAATTTTAAGTAACTTTGATGAAATAAATATTTTAGATAATAGAAATAGAAATATTTTATATTCAGTAGTTGTAAATGGAATTGAGAGTGAAGATATTTTTCATTTGTTATTAGAAAATGGCTTAGATATAAACTGTATTGATGTAAATAGCGATACTATTTTACATCATTTAATAAAAGAGATAATTAAAAAGAAAAATAACTTAGTATATGAGAATAAAGAAGATTTAGAAAAAGACAAACTTATAATAAGTAAAATGATTAATTTTATCCCAATTATTTTAGATAAAGGAATTAATACTTATATTATAAATAAACAAAACGAAACAATTCTATCTCTTCCTACAAAAAATTTATCTCTTGATATTTTAAATATACTCTTTGAATATGGAGTAGATATAGATATTTTAGATAATAATCAAGAAACAGCTTTAAGTACTATTATCACAAAAGGTTTAGATTATTCTGAAGTTATACGTTTATTTTTAGATAATGGTTCTAATCCAAATATAAAAAATATAGATGGAAAAACAATTATTGAAAAGCTTATTGATGCAACATTAATTGTTAAAAATAATAAAAAAGCAAAAAATTCAGAAAAGAAAAACATAGATTTAACAACAGACTATAAAACTATTTTAGAAAGTGTTTTAATTAATACTGATAGTAAGCTATCCTTTTTGAATTCAAAAAATGAACCTTATTTTTTTGATGCTTTAAGATATGGAAATATTGAAATAGTAAAACTTTTGATTAAGCATGGAAGTGATATAAATCAAACAGATAGCAAGGGTCAAAATATTATTTATAAATTTATGGAAGAGAATCAAAGTTTTAAAAAAGAGCATGAACAAAAAGAATATCATAATAATTTACAAACTGTTATTATGATGGGAGCAAATGTAAATGCAAAAGATACATATGGAGGAATAACCTTACATAAAGCTATTCTAAACTGTGATATATCAACTGTTAAAATGTTTTTTCATAGTGGAGCTGATATGAATGCAATTGATAACAGAGGAAGAACTATATTACATAATGCCATATGGAAAGATAATATTAAAATATTTAAATTAGTTCACTCATACAATAAGTCTTTATTAAATGAACCCGATAAATATGGGGTTTTGCCTATTAATTATGCTGCATTTTTAGGATATACTGATTTAGTTTTAGAGATTATTGAACTCAATGGACAAATAAATAATCCATATAACAAAAAAAGCTATATTCTAGACTTTTTAAAAAAATTTCATAAAAATTTAAAAAATTTAAAAGAAAAAGCAAGAACAAAAGTTCAAAAATCTAAAATTCAAATGTTAGTAGAAAATATGAAAAAAGAGTTTCTTATATCAGACTAAGCCTTTTTATCATATTTTTCATTAAATAAATTTCTTGCAAAACTATAAGCATCTTTTGTTATATCTTCACCACTTATCATTCTTGCTATTTCATCAATTCTAGAATTATCATCTAACTTATGAACACTAGAAACTCCATCTTTTTTATCAACTAAAAAATGTTGAGATGCGGATGATGTTAATTGTGGTTGATGAGATATTGCAAAAATCTGATATGTTTTTGAAAGTTTATTTAAAACTGTAGCAATAGCAGAACTCTCTTTACCACTTAAATTAGCATCAATTTCATCTAAAAAGAGTATACCATTTCCGATAATATCAAATTCACTAATAGAAGTAAGCAATGCAAGCCTTAAACGATTGAATTCACCAGAAGAAATAGTATCTAAATTAACTCCATTTAATTCAAAATGAACCTTATCAAAACCTGTTTTATCAAGCTCTTTTTTATCAATATTAATTTTTGCATTTGATAAATATAAATATTTTAAATAATGGTTTATTTTTTCTTCTAAAACTATTATTGATTCTTGTCTAAAAATAGAAATTTTTTCTGCTTTTTCTTCTATTTCTTTTGAGATTTTTAATAGATTCTTTTCTAAAATTGCTTTCTCAAAAGAGATATTTTCATAAGATTCTAGTTCTATTTCTTTTTGCTCTTTATAATCTAAAGCTTCTTCAATAGAACCAAATCTTTTTTGTAAAGAAGAGAGTTTTTCAATTCTATCAAGTACATTTTCAATATCAAGCTCTTCTAATTCACTTAAGGTATCATTGAATTTTTCATAAATATTATTTAGTTCATTAATAGATTCATCAAAAAATGCTGAGTCTTCATCAAGAAGTTCTAATACTGTATTTACAGATGAAGTATAAGAAAAAATTGCTTTTGAATTTTCTATAGCTTCTTCAATTTTTTCTTTTTTTGATAGTTTCTTTTTAATACCATTTAACTCTTCATACTCTCCAACTTCAGGATTAATTGTTTTAATTTTTTCTATTTCAAATTTAGCAAATTCTTTTAAATCTTCTAATTTTAATTCATCATCTTTTATTCTTGCAAGTTCTTTTTTCATTTCTTGATATTTTAAGAATTGTTCATCAAAACTATTTTTTAAAGAATCAAACTCTTTTTGATTTTTGCTAGACATTGAATCTAAAAAAGATATAAGTTTTAAAGAATCAAAATCGCTTGTATCTTTTAAATGAAGATGTTTAATTAATTTCTTTGAAAAATCATTTAAATTCTTTTTTGAAATACTTTGAGAATTTAAAAAATATCTAATTTTTTCTTTTTTAATTTCTTTAATAACAATTTCATCATCTTCTTCAATATCATAAATTTCATCATTCACTTTTAAATTGGATAAGCATACTTCACCTAAAGAGGCTTTTGCATCTCCAATTGCAAATAAAGAAAGAATTGATTGCATTAATACTGATTTTCCGGCTCCTGAGGGTCCTGTAAAAACAACTAAGCCATTTTTGAATTCTAAATCTACTTCTTTAAATGATAAAAAATCTTTTAAATATATTCTGTCAATCATCTATTTAATTACCCCATCCTAATTTGTCATTTAATACCTTAAAAAAGTTTCTTTCAATTCTATGTATTAATTTTGCTTTTTCTTGTGCAATTGTAACTTTAATAATAGTTTTATCTTTTACTTCATAAGTATCTTGTCCATCTATTAATAAAACAGCACCTTGCTCATCACTAATTTTAAACTCAATTTCAATATCTGCTGGCATTACTAAAGGTCTTTGACTTAAAGAATGAGGAGAAACTGGAGTTATAATAAAAGCTTCTGTTAGAGGATAAACAATAGGCCCTCCAACTGAAAGATTGTAAGCTGTAGAGCCTGTAGGAGTAGAAATAATTACCCCATCACCATTATAAGTATTAAAAAAGTTTCCATCAATTTTTGCTTTTGTTTTAATCATAGAAGAGACTGTTTTTCTTGAAATAACAATATCATTAAAAGCAACAAAAGTTTTATCCTCAACTTTACACTCAACTAACATTCTATTATCAATACGATAATTATCTGAATTAAAATCATCTAAAAATGCTGATAAATCTTCATAAAGTATGTCAGTTAAAAAACCTAAAGTACCCATATGAATACCAAGAATAGGAAGATCAAATTCAAAAGAGTTTCTAACAACTGAAAGTAAGGTACCATCTCCACCTACTGAGATTAAAAAATCTACATTTTGGCATAGTTCTTTTAGTTCAATTCCATTTTCTTCATTTATCATTATTGCAGATTTTTCTTCTAATAAAATCTCTATATTATGATTATTAAAACATTTTTTTATTTCTAAATATTCTTTTTTTATTTCAGGAGAATTAGGTTTTAAAATAAGTCCTGCAGTATTAATACTTTTTAATTTCTCCGTACTTCTTGTTATTTTCAAATATGATTCCTATTTTAATTTAATTGGATTTTTTCTATTCTTTCTATTTCTGATTCTAAGTTTCTATTATTATAACTTTCAAATTTCTTTTGATTTGTTTTAATTCTAGAAATATATGGTAAATTTTTGCGTAAATTATATGGTAACTCTCTAATTGCATTTTTTGCTTCTTCCGAGCTTTTGTATAAACCATAAATAAGTCTATAATAGTTATTAACTGTACCAATAGGATATGCTAGAACATTATTTCCTAAATTATACATGGAGAAGAATTCTTCAGGAAGCATATCTTTTTTTAAAAATGTAATTAATGTAATTGTATAAAATCTTGAATCTCTATTAAAAAACTCTTCTTCTAAAACATTATAATTGTTTTCATCTTTTATTAAAGTTATTTTATCATCATAAACAGTTTCATTATAATTTATATTTTGCTTATAGACTCTCTTTTTTTTATTAACTATTTTTTTATTAATTTTGTGAAATTCTTTATATAAATTCTGATGTTTTTTTATATTTGTAACTCTTAGGTCTTTTGCATCAGTAAAGTTAATATTTTCTATTGCATTTTTTGCATCATCTTTATTTTCATAAGCCCCATATACAACTCTTGCATAATCTTTATTTTTTCCATATTTATAAGCTAATGCATTATTGTTCATACTATTTTTAATAAAAAATTCTTCAATAGAAATTTCTTTGAGTTTTAATTCGCCTAAATCAATTGTGTAAAAAGAACTTTTATCATTTAAAAATACTTCACTTAAAATATTAAAATTTCCATCACTTTCTATATAATATACATCTTCTAATTTTGAATTTTTTATGAATTTATCTTCATTCGAATTTTTTTTATTTATCTTTTTTTCTTTTTTAACAATTTCTTTGATTTTAACTTTTTCTTTTTCTTTTTTCTTTTTCTTTTTTTCTAATTTAGGAGGCAATATTTTTTTTTGTACTTCTTTGATTTTAGCCTTTTCTTCTTTTTCAATAATTTTTATTTCATCACTAAGCTTAGGCTCTAAAGATTTTTCATTATTTTCTTTTTTATCAATTTTTAATTCAACAATCATCTTATTATTTAAACTATTAGGATAATATTTTTCATAAAATTTTTGAAATCTTTTCATTTTTAAGGCATAAGGTGAGTTTGATTGAAGATTACTATTTAATGATTCTAATGCCATTTTTGCTTCTTCGGCAGTCTCATATAAACCATAAATAATTCTTGCTTTATTTTTATTTTTACCATATACATGAGCTAAAGCATTATTTCCAATATCATATGTATTGAAAAAATTCTCAATTGTATTATTATCTAATGAAATACTTCCAATTGCTATAGAATAATATTTAGATTTTGGATTTAAAAACTCTTTTTTTAATTTTATTGATTCTTCTTTATTTGTAACATAAATTGAATTTTTAGCTTCATTTATATATTTGACATTTTTCTTTTTTTCAGTAACTGTATTTTTTATTAAATTAGAATTTTCTTTATATAATTGTTGATGTCGCATAAGTTTTGCCACATAAGGTTTGTTTTTTTGTAATCTAGGATCTAAATTTTTAATACCTTCACTAGCCTCTTTTCCAGTTTCATAAACTCCTGAAATAACCCTTGCAAACTCTTTTTTTTCCCCATATTTATAAGCCAAGGCATTAGTCATATTATATGTTTTAAAAAAATCTATTGGGTCATGTCTTTCTAATGTAAGAGTTCCAATACTAATGGTATAAAGTTTTGTTTTATGTTTAAAAAACTCATCTTTTAAGCTACTTTCTTTACTATCTAAATTTTCTACATATACAATATCTTTTTGCATAGAAGCATTAAGATTTATAAAAATAAAAAATAGAATAAAAAGATATTTGAAATTTATCATTAACTTCTCTTATATGTAGATATATTAGTGATTTTATCTAAAGATAATTTAAAATAGGATTTAAAATTTTATAGACATAAAAAAAGCCTCGATAAAATCGAGGCTTTTAAAGAAAGTTTTATTCAGACATTTGCCGTTTAATTACGAAATCAGAGATTTCTATTAAACAATACAAATCTCGTTCTTGTGCTATGCACTCTCTTCGAGAAAATCTAAAAGAGTGAAACTATTCACTCTTTTAAACGCTATTAGTTCAGACCTTTTGGTGTAATTACGAAATCAGAGATTTCTATTACACATATAAAAGCTCGTTAATAGCTATAAACGACACACCGGTGTCGCTTACTTAACGCTATTAACCATTTCTCTTTTTAATAATTTCGTCAGAAACATTTTTAGGAACTTCAGAATAGTTATCAAAAATCATAGAATATGTTGCTCTACCTTGAGACATAGATCTTAAGTCTGTAGAGTATCCGAACATTTCAGATAATGGAATCATTGCTACAACTAGTTTTACACCAGCTCTATCATCCATAGATTGAACTTGTCCTCTTCTTTTGTTAACGTCACCGATAACATCTCCCATATAATCTTCAGGAGTTTCAATTTCTACTCTCATAATTGGTTCAAGAATAACTGGTTGTGCAGCGTCTGTTCTACAACCTTTTTTGAATCCCATTGAAGCAGCTAATTTAAATGCCATTTCAGATGAATCTACATCATGGTAAGAACCATCATATAAATCAACTGCGATATTAACAAGTGGATAACCAGCTAAAATACCACCAGCCATAGCTTCTTGACAACCTTTATCAACAGCAGGAACGTACTCTTTTGGTACAGAACCACCTTTGATTGAAGAAGTAAACACATAGTTTTCTTCAGAATCAGCTGGCATTGGAGTAATTGTTAAATATAC
>JBFHGG010000042.1:0-21695 GCA_041583235.1 Halarcobacter sp. | reverse complement strand
TCCCATTCCGAACCTGGAAGTCAAGCACCTCTGCGCTGATAATACTGCAGATTTCATTTGTGGAAACGTAGGCCGCTGCCAGCTCTTGAGTATTACTCTCTTAGAAGCTTTATCTAATCCAATGCTATTTGGATTTGGTGAAGCTTTTTTTTTACCTTGGTTTTTAGCATATTTCCTTTTCTTTTATTTACATTTTTGTAAAAATACTTATATTGTATAAAAAATAATCTAAAATATAATCATTTAGTAATGTTTTTAATATATAATCTAATCAATATATTTACAAAAGGAAAAAAAATGAAAACATTTGAAGATAAACATAACTTATTTAACGTTAGTATGGTTCAAGATAAAGTTGAAAAACATAAATACTATATGATGTTAGATGGATACGTTGTAGGTGTTCAGTATAACTTAGGTTCTTAATAGTTCTTGCTGAATAATTATTGTTAATAAGACAAGTTAAAAACTTGCCTTATTCCACTTTTAAAATACTCTTTTTTTACTAATCAAAATTTTTATTACAAATTAAACAATATTTAAGTACCTAAGGGCTAAAATTTCAGCCATCAATTTATTTTATATTCTAATATAAAGAAGCCCGCATAGCTCCAACGGTAGAGCAATTGCATGGTAAGCAAGAGGTTGCAGGTTCGATTCCCGCTGTGGGCACCATCTTTATCTACGCATTCAATATTGACATAATTATGATTTTTCAAATTTTTTTATTTTTAACTCTTCTTGAATATTTATTCTATGACACATTTTAATTCCATAAAGATATATAATCCATGAAATATAAATCCAGAAGAATGAAAATAGTAGTATTGCAAGTGAACCATATATAGTTGTATAGGTTTTATTATAAACGACGTAGTAGACAAAAAGGTTTTTTGTAATAGAAAGTACTATTAATGTAAAAAGTGATGATATAGCTGCTGCTTTGGCGTGTATATGCTTATTTACGCTTAATTTAAATAATCCAAAAAATATGAACCATGCAAAAAGAAAAGTTATAATATAGTTAAATATATTATTCTCATAAAAACTTAGTGCAATATTTAATCCTGCTAACATTAAAGGTAGAGTAATTAGAAAAGTAAGATAAAAGAAAAATGATTGTAAAAGTGGTTTTCTTTTTGCTTTATGAATTTTATTAACTATATATTCATAATCTTTAAAAAACATAATAAAAACAAAAAGCATATATAATGTACCAATATATCCAAGCTTATTGGAGTTTGATATATAGTTTTTAAAGGTATTAATAAAATCTTGTGAGTGAGTTGGATTTAGTAAATCAAATATATAAGTTATATAGAAATCTAAATATCCTTGAACTATTTCAAAACTTGAAATTATAGCTATTAATAAAGCAATAATTGGAAGAATTGAGAAAATTGTAAAAAAGCTAAGACTTGCTGCATAATATGTAGTATCATCATTGAAAAATGAATCTAATGCTTTTAGTATAAGCTTAAATGGATGTTTTACAATCTCTGGCTCTTCCAAATTTTCTCTTTTCTTTTAAATTATTAAAGCCCCATTTTAAAAGGATTTAAAATATTGTTTGGATCAAATGCTTTTTTAATATTTTTAAATAAATTTAATTCTGCTTCATTAAATGCAATGTCCATAAAAGGTGCTTTTGATAAACCAATACCATGCTCACCTGATAAAGTTCCTCCCATATCAACTACTAATTGGAAAATTTCCTTAATAGCTTGATGTCCATCTTCCATCTCTTTTTCATTTGTTTTATCTTTTACCATTACATTAACATGGATATTCCCATCTCCTGCATGACCAAAACATGGAACATTAAATCCATATTTATCACCGATTTTATAAATCTCTTCCAAGGCTTCAGGTAGTTTAGATCTTGGAACTGAAATATCTTCATTTAGTTTTTTTGTTCCATAAATCATTGTTGATGGACTTGCATTTCTTCTTGCAAACCAAAGTTCTTTTCCATGTTCTTCATCTTTTGCTTCAATAAAATCAACTGAACCAAACTTAGCAAATGAATCTTTTAATGTTTCAAGTTGTGATTCTATTTCTGCTTGACTACTTCCATCAACATCACCAACTAATATTCCTCCTGCATTTTCAGGAAGTTCTATTTGTGGAAATTTTTGTCTTAAAGCTTTAATTACTAAGGCATCTAAAAATTCCATTGCCACAGGATTTGCTCCTGCTGCAAGTGATTTAAAAACAGCATTCATAGCTTTTGTAACATCAGGGAAAACTCCCATATATGTTTGTTTAAATTTTGGTTTTGGAATTAATTTTAGCGTGATTTCTGTAATAACAGCAAGTGTACCTTCACTAGCAATTAAAATTCCTGCTGTATTATATCCCGCAACATCTTTAATAGTTTTTTTACCACAAGTAATTATTTCACCACTTGGAAGTACAGCTCTTAATGCAACTACATAATCTTTTGTAATTCCATATTTTGCAGCTCTCATTCCTCCTGCATTTTCTGATACATTTCCACCTAAAGTTGAATACTCTTCACTAGCAGGATCTGGTGGATAAAATAATCCAACAGCTTCAACTGCTTTTTGAAATTCCATATTTATAAGTCCTGGTTGAACTACTCCAACCATATTTTCCATATCAATTTCAAGAAGCTTATTCATATGTCTTTCTAAAGATAATATTATTCCACCTTTTGAAGGAAGAGCTCCCCCTGTAAAGCCAGAACCTGCACCTCTTGGAACGATTACAATTTTTTCTTCATTACAAAATTTTAGTATTTTAGAAATATCATTTTCATCTCTTGGAAAAACAATCGCATCAGGTTCAAATCTTTCTCTAGTTGCATCATAACAATAGGCAATTTTATGTGCCTTATCGCTTTTTACATTTTCAGCTCCTACAATGGTAGTAATAAAATCTAAATGTTCTTCTTTTATCATTTTTTAATTCCTAAAAGTGTTTCATAGTAATTATTATAAATATCACCATTAACTGTTAATTCACCAGCTTCTATTTGATCTTCAAGAAGAATCTCTTCTTCACTTCTATTATCATTTCCTAAGAATGAGTCAAGGAAAGAGAACCAACCTTTGAAATTAAGAAAAGAATCAAATGCATTTGCCTCAATTTTCTCTACTCTTGTATAAAATGGCATTTTCTCATCTTCAACAAAATTATATGAAATAGTGTCTGTTTCTAAAAGGGCAAATGTTTTAGTATCTACAATATATACCTTACTTTTTATAATAAAAAATATTGTTCCTATATTTTGTGAAATTGCAAACTCTTGAATAATCTTTTTTGAAGGTAAGGGTTGATGTTCAATTTTTAATTTTGCACCAAAGATATCAGAATGTAAAAAATTATTATCTTTATATTTTGCTCTAGTTGCTGTAAATGCATCTTGAGAAGGAGCAATAATTAAAGAAGCATCATATAAATAATTTACAATTGCTATATCGCCATTTTCTGGTGTTCTACTTGAAGTTGGAATAGCATTTTGTTTTATATCTAAAAATGGTAATATTTTTATTGTAGATGATGAAGAATTAGATTCTGTTACATATGCATTTGCAACAACTAAGGATTTTGCATTTGGGTAATTATGTTGAATTATTGCACTTTGACCAATTCTTAAGTTCCCAATATTAATAGTAGCACTATCATCATTTACATTTTGAATTCTTATTGCCATTGGTTTATACTCTAATTTAGTATATTTGTTTTCCATAAATTCAGAGTTATCTACTTTAATTAATTCCTTATCACTTAGAATATATGAATAATTAAGTCCATCTTTACCCTTAGAAATCTTTATATCTTTTAGATACCAACCATTTTTTAACATATCTTGGTATGAAAATTCACCTTTACACTCTCCACCTTCAAGTTTTGTTGATTCTATTGTTGAAGGAGATTTCCAGTCATTTTTATAACATAAAGTTGTTGCTGCATTTAAGCCTTGTGCTAATAATGTAGCTGTAAAAATTGTAAGTATACTTTTTGATAATAATTTCATTTTTTTCCTTATATATTATTGTGCTTGTAATTCTTGAAGTTTTTCTTTAACTTCATTTACATGTAAGATTTCGATTTTTTCACCTTTTACAGTTTTCTTTTTTCTTACGCTTACTTTATCCCAAATTGCAGCTATTTTTCCTTCAGGGTTTATTATAAAAGTAGTTCTAACTACTCCCATATACTCTTTCCCCATAAACTTTTTAAGTTGCCAAACTTTATAATCTTCACATAATTTTTTATCTTCATCAGATAAAAGTGTAATTGTTAACTCTTTTTTTTCTATAAATTTTCTGTGTTTTTGCGTATCATCAGGGCTTACTCCTAAGATAATTGCATCTAAATCATCAAACTGCGTTTCTTTTTCTGTAAAATCACAAGCTTGCGTAGTACAACCTGGAGTTAAATCTTTTGGATAGAAATATAATACAATCCATTTTCCTGCAAGGTCTCTTGAACAAATTTCAATATCATCTTGGTTCTTTGCACAAAAACTAGGTGCTTCTTGTCCAATCTCTAACATATGTATATTCCTTTTTATTTTTTAATTGCAATAAATGTGGCAAAGTTTACCCATTTAAATAGTGTTTCACAATGTGTAAAACCGGCATCAAGTATCATTTTTTTATTTTCATCTTCTGTATAAGGTATTAAAACATTTTCCAAAGCTTCACGTTTTTGAGAAATTTCAAATTCGCTATAACCTTGAGTTTTTTTAAATGCATAATACTCATCAATATATTGTTTATCAAGAATCTTATTTGAAGAAATCACCTTCTCACAAAATATAAAAACTCCATCATTTTGAAGGTCATTATAGATTTTTTTTACTAATTTTTCTCTTTGAAGAGGGCGAATAAATTGTAAAGTGTAGTTAGAAATAATGAGTTTTGCATTATCATAAGAAATATTATGAATATCATCATTAATAAACTTAATATTAGCTCCAAAAGCTTTGGCTTTTTTTTCTGCACGATTGAGCATTGCACTTGAGTTATCTATTCCAATAAGTTCAAGTTTTTTTGTACAATGTTTTGAGAGTTCTATAAGTGTTGAAGCTGTTGAACAGCCCAAATCATAAACTTTATCATTATCTTCAAGATAATTTTTTGCAAAATTTATTGTTAATTTTTGCATCTCTTTATAAAAAGGAACTGAACGACTTAACATATCGTCGAATACTGATGCTACTTCTTCATCAAATTCAAACTGTTTTGTGATTGATTTTTCAAATACTTTATCTGTCATAAAGATATTTTATCTAAATAAAAATTAATAACTATTTACTTTTATTTTGAGAAAAAATCTTTTGTTTTATTTATATCTTTATTTATCTGCTCTTTTAACTTTTCAAAAGATTCAAATTTTTGATTATCTCGTATTTTTTCATAAAATTTTACTTCTACACTAGAATAAGAATTTGTAATATCTTCATCTAATATATGTGTTTCAACGGCATAAGAACCATCCGTTGATACTCTATGTCCTAAAAAAGTTACTGAATTGTACTCTTCTTCATTAATAATAGTTTTAGTAGCATAAACACCCTCATTTGGAAGTATAAAATCATCTACAGATATATTTATAGTTGGAACAAAACTTTTTGAGCCTAAGCCTTGGCCTTTTATTTGTTTTCCAAAAATTTTATACTCTCTTCCTAGAAGTTTATTTGAGGTTTTTATATCTCCATTTTTTATATATTCTCTTATAATTCTAGAGTGCACAGATATATTATCAATTTTTACTTCATTTATTACTTGAACTTCACCTTTAAACAATTTATTTAAATCAATTGTACAATGTTTTCTATCTTTGCCAAAACAAAAGTCAAAACCTACAACAATCTTTTTTAAATTAGGGAACTCTTCTTTTAATAAAAGAATAAATTTTTCACCACTTAAGTGTTTGATATTTTCCAAAATGTAATAATATACAGGATACTTAGTATACTCTTGTCTATATATTCTTGGAGTTATATTTGCATAACCTGATTCAATAGCTACAATCCCGCCATTTTCACCTAAGTTTTTAAATAGTTCTTGATGTGCTAAATGCATACCATCGAAACCACCTATTGCAATAGCTGTAATATCCTTTTTATTTATTAAAATAGAAGAGCTCTTCTTCATTACCATCTTTTCCTTCAAGTTTACTAGGTTCGCTGTAATTTATTTTCCATCCTAAAAGATTACATTCATCTAAAAATTTTATTCTGGCATTTAATATAGCTTTTTTATCTTTTACAACACCTTTTTTATCTCTTTTAACATTTGTTCCAACCTCAAATTGAGGCTTGAAAAGTATTATGATTTTATCATTTGCTAATCTATTTATATCATTTAAAATATTTAAAATAGAAATAAAAGAGACATCACAAGTTATTAAATCAAATTTATTTAGACTTTTAAAAGTTCTAATATCTTGATTTTCATAAAATAGTATTCTTTTATCATCTTTTATTTTTTGGTGTAATTGATTTGAGCCAACATCTACACATGTTACATTTTTTATACTATTTTCAAGTAATATTTGCGTAAATCCACCAGTACTACTTCCTATATCAAGTGCGTTTAAATTTTTTATATCAAGTTTAATTTCATCTAAGAAGTATTTTAATTTATAAGCAGCTCTGCTTACATAAAAATCTTCTTCAAGCAGTTCAATTTTTGCATTTTCATCAATTATAAATGATGGTTTTAAAATAGTTTTACCATTTATTTTTACTTTTTTTGATTTTATAATTTCTTGAGCTTTATTTCTACTTTGTATATTATAATTTTGTGTTAAATACTGATCTAATCTCATTGGGAAATTATAGTGAAAAGTTTCTCAAATATTCTTTATTCTAAAGCTTTTTGCAGAAACTTCAAAGAAAAAGATAGTATAGTTTCTTTATGTATTTTGTAAAAGAAGAAACTACTCAAATTTTTGAAGAAAAGAAATCTAAATTTATTGCTTTTTTAACATCTTATGATGAATTTGATTCCTTAATGAAAAGATTAAGAATTGAACATCCCAAAGCTAGACACTTTGTTTATGCTTATAGATATTTAAATGAGTTTGACCAAATTGTAGAAAACTGTAGCGATGATGGAGAACCAAAAGGAACTAGTGGTAAGCCCTCTTTAGCTGTTCTTGCAGGAAATGAACTTATTAATTCTGCTGTTATAATTGTAAGATATTTTGGTGGAGTTAAATTAGGTACAGGTGGACTTGTTCGTGCTTATGGGGATTCTGTTAATTTAGTTATAAAAAACAGTTTTCTGGAAAAATATGAAAAGCTAGAAACTCTTTATCTAACACTTGAATATGCTTTACTTTCTAAAATAGAGTATATTTTAAATAATCTTTTAATCAAAATTGTAAACAAAGAGTTTGATGTTAATGTTATTTTAACTCTATCTTTAAGTTATGAACAAGAGCAGTCTTTGAGAAAAGAGTTACCTCGATCTATAAAAATAAATAATAAATAAAATAATAAGTTATATTATAATATAATCTTTAAAATTACTTTTGGAGATTTATGCGCTTAATTTTTGTTTTTTTGTTTTTTTTAAACTCTTATGCTGACAATCTTAATGATGAATTAATTAATATTAATTTTAAAGATTTAAATATTATGGAACTTATTAAAATTACTTCACAAAATATTAATAAAAATATTTTAGTTACAAAAGATATAAAAGCAAATGTTGATTTTATATCAAATGAAGCAATCAAAAAAGAAAACTTGTTAAATATTTTAAAATTTAGCTTAGAAGATAATGGCTACCAACTTATAAAAAGTGGAGATATTCTAAGAGTAGTGGAAAGTTCTACAGTTAATAATATAAATAGAAACTCAAGTCAAATACAAACTTCTAATGAAAAAAAGATTAGAAAAAAATTAAAAAATATAAAAGCAAGAAAAAATAAAATAAAAAGTGTAAAAGAACTTTTTTTAAATAGTACTGAAGTTGTATTTCTAACAAATATTGAGGCAAAAAGTTTAGAAGATATCTTAAATACTATTATTGAAAAAAGAGATTATAAAAATAAAAAGAAACCTTCAATTGCAATTGATACTCAAAGTAATTCTATTGTTTTAGATGGGGAAGAGAATGAAGTTTTAAGTTTAAAAAATATCATTTCAAAACTTGATATTGTAAAAACACAAGTTTATGTTAAGGCAAAAATAGTTGAATTAAATGATAATTTATTAGAAAATATTGGAATAAAATTTGGTATTTTAGGTGGAAGTGTTTATAGTGGAAATATAAATACCTTTGCTTCAAACTTAAATGGAGGCGAGGCAATTGCTTTAAATACTGAAAGTATAGGACTTCAAATACCAAATGTAAGTTCATCTTTAGCCTTAGGTGCTTCAATAAACTTATTAAATAGAACTTATGCCTTAGAGATTATTTCCCAACCTAGTTTACTTTGTTTAAATAATAATGAAAGTTCAATTTATGTGGGTGAAACTGTTTCTATTCAAACAGGTAGTACCATTACAGATGGTGGGACTACTACAAACTCTTATAAAAGAGAAGATATAGGACTTATTTTAAAAGTTAAACCTAGAGTTGGCGTTAATAATAAAGTAAGACTAGAAATAAACACAATTTTAGAAGGAATAAAAAATGTTAATACTTCAAGTTTAAATCCTGATACTTCAAAAAAAGAGGTAAAAACAATAGCCATTGTAAATAATGGAGAAAGTGTGATAATTGGCGGACTTATAGAAAATAAAAATGAAAAAACAATTGAAAAAATACCTTATATCTCTGAGGTTCCATTAATTGGAGAACTTTTTAAAAATAGATTATTTAATACTTTAAATAAAAATCTTGTAGTAATTATTACTCCTTATATTATTCCAAAAGATAAAGATTTAACATATGTTAGACAAGAGCTTTCAAAATTGAAAAACTTAGAAGATAAATTTTTAGAAGAAGCTTTAATTAGATTAAAAGCTAAAAAACAAAAATTAAGTGGAAATAAAAAAGAAATTGAAAATAAAGAGCTGAATAATAAAGAAAAACATGAAGCAAGAATGAAAGAAATTTTTGGAATTTAGTAGCTTACTCTTTTCATAAGATTATCTAAAATAATTAGATCTTTGGATGTTTTTTCAATATTTGATGATTTTAGAACTCTTGCACAATCACTACATAAAATAACTATATTTTCTAAATTAAAGCCTCCACCATTTTTCATCTGTTTTGCTAGTAATACCTGTGCATCAATAAGTTTTATTTTTGTACCACATCTATCACATCTATTTTTATCTCGAATCCAAGCTGCTTCTTTTCTTTGGTGCCAATCAATAGGAAATTTATTATCTTTTAAAAGTTTTGAGTTAGAATCATAACTACTCCAAAGTTTATCTTTAGGTATTGATTTTTGAGTTCTTAGTTCATATTCATAATTTGAAAACTGTTTTACTAAGTCTTCAACAATAAGAATTTGTTTTATTTTAATATTTTTTTCATCTTGGGTTTTTTTTAAAATATTAGAGAAATCAAATTTTATTCTTGGGTAATTAATACTTAAATAAGCATCGACTTCTCTTATAAAAGTTTTTATATTTCCAGTTTTCTTAAAACTATTATAAATCTCTTTTCTATAAATATATAATGGAATTAGAGCTAAAATTATAATAGAACCAAAAATTATAAACCCTAAATCTAAAACCATTTATTTCCCCTTAAACAATTTCAGGATTAACCGAATGTTTTTCAAGAGATTGTTTTACTTCTTCATGTAGTCCAAAAGCTAATTTTGCTAATTCATTTTTGTGAATTACAGGAAGTATAATATCTCTTCCACTAGTTTTTTCTAAGAATTTTCTATTTGTATCAAAAATATCAAATAAATTTTCATTATCTACAAGTAATAAATCTGCATCATTATCAAAGGCATCTAAGATAATAGTAGAAGCAATTTTTGTAGAGAAATCAGAATTTAGATGAAAAGAATCTAATGCTAAATCAAAATTCATAGAGTTAGTATTTATCATCTTTGCATTAAGTTTTGATAATAGTTTAGATGTTTGAGAATCTTCTTTTAAACCTTTATAATAAGCTATTTTAAAATCATTAAAATCATGCTTAATCTCTTTTATCTCATCAAAGGTACCAAAATCTATACCTTGCTTTTTTTCTAAAGAAAAATTTTGCTCTTCTATTTTTTTACTAAGTTTTAGTTTCTCTTTTAATTGATTGATTTTTTCTTCAATACTTGAGTCAATATTAAATACTCTATCTTCCAAACTTGTATGATATTGTGCTCCACATTCATACGCTAAAATTGCTTTTAAAATTGCCTCTTCTTTTGATCTATCTTTTTCAATTAAATCACAAGCCAATAAAAGTAATGAATCCCCTATATAATCATATTCGTAGTTAATAGTATTAGAAGCATAAAAATAAATTTTATAAGTTCTATATCTTGCAATATCTTCGTCATCAATAAATTCTGATAAAATATTAAGTCTTTCTTTAAAATCTGCATCATTGATTAATAAATCTGTGTGAGCTCTTCTAATTGAAATTGGTTCAATTATTAAATCTTTTCCAAAACGTTCAACAAGCTCATTTATACTTACAGTAACATTTACAAAAACTTTATTTACTACAACATCAAAATTCTCTGCATTTTTATAAGAGAATGCAGCTTCATTATTAATATTATTTAAAATATCTAATAAAGTTTTTTCATTTTTAACTTTAATAAAATTTTTTGTATAGTATGGTAAATAATCAGATTTATAATCAAATCTGAATAAAGAGATTTCTAGTTTCATTTTTTATAACCTTTAATCATGAATTATCTTAATTTTATAAAATTTATCTTACTTCTATAAAACACCTACTCTTTAAATCTTGCTACTTTTGCACCAATTTTACTAAGTTTTCCATCTAAATCTTCATATCCTCTATCTAAATGATAAATTCTATGGATTGAAGTTTCACCTTTTGCTACAAGTGCAGATAAAACCAAGGCTGATGAGGCTCTTAGGTCGGTTGCCATAACATCAGTAGCATTGAGTTCATTTACTGTTCCTTTGATAGATCCATTTATTGTTGCAATGTTTCCATTTAGATGAATATCAGCTCCAAGTCTTAATAATTCACTAACATGCATAAATCTATTTTCAAATAATCTTTCATCAATTGTACTTGTACCATTTGCTTGTGTAGCAAGGGCCATAAACTGTGCTTGCATATCGGTTGGGAAACCTGGGTATTCAGTTGTAATAATATTTACAGGTTTTATTTCTTTTGTTGGCATTATAGTAAGAGAAGTTTTATCTTGAATAATTTCAAAATTCATTTCTTCTAATTTTGCAATTATTGATTCTAAATGTTGAGGTATTACCTTATCAATTTTTAATTTACAATTTGTAATTGCTGCTGCACACATGTAAGTTCCTGCTTCAATTCTGTCAGGAATCACATCAAAATCTTTAAAATCAAGAAGTTTTCTATTTGTCCCATGAATTATAAGTGTTGATGTTCCTATACCTTCTATTAAGACACCAGCATTTTTTATAACTTCACATAATTGTACTACTTCTGGTTCTTTTGCTGCATTTACAATTGTTGTTGTACCTGAGGCTAAAGCTGCAGCCATAACTGTATTTTCAGTTCCCCCAACAGTAACTTTATCAAATACAATTTTTGCACCTTTTAAACCATTTGGTGCTTTTGCTTCAATATATCCATGGTTTATAATAATCTCTGCACCCATTGCTTCTAAGGCTTTTAAATGTAAATCTACAGGTCTTTGTCCGATTGCACAACCTCCAGGAAGTGAAACTTCACAATGACCAAATCTAGATAAAATAGGTCCTAAAACTAAGATAGATGCTCTCATAGTTTTAACAATATCGTATGTAGCAGTTGTTTTATCCAATTTTGAAGTATCAACTTTAATACAATCATTCTCTTTTTTACAAGTTCCACCTAGTTTTGTAATAAGTTTTAAAAGGGTATTGATATCTACAACATCTGGCATATTACAAATTGAAATTTCATTTTTTGCTAATATTGTTGCTGCGATTAAAGGAAGTGCGGCATTTTTAGCCCCTGATATTTCTACAGTTCCTTCTAATTTTGTTTTACCAGTAATTTTTAAATATTCCATTCTTTTCCTAATAGAGCATATGCTCTTTGTATAATAAATTCATTAATTTTATCCAAACTTAACTAAAAATATTAATTCATTAAATTATAAGCTTTAATAATCTTGATTTAACAAGAAACTAAATAGAATTGCGTTTTTATTTTATAGGATTATATATGACAAATGATGTATCTTTAGGCATTAAATACATGCTTTTTGCCTCTTTGCTTTTTGCTTTGATGGGAGCAGTAGCTAAGGAGTTAAGCTCTTCAATGAGTTCTCTTGAAGTTGTTTTTTTTAGAAATGTATTTGGTGTTATTTTAATTTTAGTATCTCTTTACAAAAAACCTTTGTCTCAAGTAGGGGGAAAGCCTTGGCTTTTAATTTTTAGGGGACTTGCTGGTTTTACAGCTGTACTTTTTTTCTTTTATAATATTGCAAATATTCCCTTAGGCGAAGCTATGACTTTTTCTAAAACTTCAACAATATTTACAGCTATTTTTGCTTTCTTTTTTGTAAATGAAAGACTTGGGTTAAAGGGTTGGTTTGGTGTTTTTGTAGGTTTTATAGGAATTTTATTTATTACAAAATTTGATGGATCTTCTTTAGATAAAACTGATTGGCTTGGTATTTTATGTGGAGTAGGGGCTGGACTTGCTTATACTTCCATAAGAGAGCTTAGGAAGTTTTATGATAGTAGGGCAATTGTACTTTCTTTTATGGGAATTGGAACACTTGGTCCTCTTATCTTAATGGGAATTTCAGAGTTTTACACAAATGAAAAATATGATTTTATTTTTGCTACTTTTGTTATGCCTAAGCCAAGTGATTGGATTTATATAATTTCTTTGGGTCTTGTTGCTACCTTTGCCCAAATATATATGACAAAGGCTTTTTCTATTGCAAAAGCAGGAATAATTGGTACAATATCTTATGCAAATATAGTATTTTCCATTATTGTTGGAATTTTTTTAGGTGATAAATTCCCTGATATTTGGATACTCTTTGGTATAATGCTTATTGTGATTAGTGGAATTTTAGTTTCAATGAAAAAGGATTAGTATTGGAAATTTTTTTATTATATTTTGAGGTTATAGCTTTAGTATTTTTTTTAATAATTCTTGCTTGGTATGTTCATGATAAATATGTACAAAGAGATCATCAACTTTTAGCAAATTACCCAATTATTGGAAGGCTTAGATATGTTTTAGAAGAGGCAAGAGAACCTTTTAGACAATATTTTGGTGATGAAAAGTTTTATGAATCAAAAGATAAGCTTGATTGGGTTGCAAAGGCTTCAAGAGATTTACCAAATTATGCATCTTTTTCTCCTTCTCAACCTCTTGCAAAGCCAAAATTTATGTTAAGACATTCAACAATAGTTTTAAATGAAGATGAAGTAGATGAAGGTTTTGAAGTTATCTTTGGTGAAAATAGAAAAAAACCATTTATTGCAAAATCCATTGTTGCTAGGTCTGCTATGAGTGATGGTTCTATTTCTCCTGAAGGTACAAGAGCTTTTGTAAAGGGTTCTTATATGGGAGGTTTTCCTATAAACTCTGGAGAAGGTGGGCTAACTTCAAACTTTTTTGTAACCCATGAAAATTATGATGAAAAATATATGACAATTGTAAAAGGAACAAAGTTTCAATTAAAAATTCAAAATATCTTTTTAAAGCTTTTTAATGGTGCTATTGCTATTGATGTTTTTAGAAAATTAGTTTTTAAAAATGACCCTGAAGCTGAAACTTATGGCTTTGATTTAAATAAAAGAGTATTTTACAGACCAAATTGGGAAGCACCTTTTGAAAACTTTCCTAAATATGTTCCTTCTGATATGCCTGATACTATTTTACAAATTAGTTCAGGACTTTATTCAGTTAGAACAAAAGATGGAAAATTTGATCCTGATAGATATAAAAAAGTTATGAGTTTTTGTACTATGACTGAGATTAAAATTGCCCAAGGAGCTAAACAAACAGGTGGAAAACTAATTGCTTCAAAAGTTACTCCTGCTATTGCATATTATAGAAATGTTGAAGCTTATAAAGATCTTTTTTCACCAAATAGATTTCCTTATGCTAATTCAATTGAAGAGTTATTTGATTTTGTAGGTCAATTACAAGAATTGTCAGAAAAACCTGTAGGTATTAAAATAGTAATTTCTGATTATGAAAATATTGAACCTTATGCTAAAGAGATTCAAAAAAGAATTAAAGAAGGCAATAGTGCTTATCCTGATTTTATATCAATTGATGGAGGAAGTGGAGGAAGTGCAACTGCTCCAATTGAGATGATGGAAAGAATAGGTCTTAATATTAAAGATTCTATATATTTAGTAGACAAAGTATTAACAGATCATGGGGTTAGAGAAAAAATAAAATTAGTAGCAAGTGGTAAAATTCTAACTCCTGATGATCTTATTATCATAATGGCATTAGGAGCAGATTTTGTTCAAATTGCAAGAGGTTTTATGATGAGTGCAGGATGTATTCGTGCTAGATATTGTTCAGGGACTACAGGACATCAGTGTCCTGTAGGATTAGCAACTCAAGATAAATCAAAAAGAAAGAATTATTTTGTACATAAACAATCTAAGAAAGTACGAGATTATCATAAAAATTTATTAAAAAGTGTTCGTGGATTATTAGCAGTTATGGGACTTAAAAATATTAGTGAACTAAATAAACATAGAATTATGTTTTTAGATAAAGATTCAAAAGTGCATGATAATATGGATAAGGTATTTGGAAGAAGATTAGATATTGGAAAAGATTTACAAGATGAATATCATGAATCAAAAAAAGAAGGAAAAGTAGTATGAATCTAGACAAGGTAATATCAGGGTTTTTTATTATATTGGCAATGACTGTTAATTTTGGTTTTTTTTATGGTGATATGGATTCTTTAGTTACCCATAGTAAATATGAGTTAATGGCTGCAATTATCGTAAATATTATAGCAACTACTCTAAAGCTTGGGGATAAAACGCAAATGGGTTCCGTATTACTTGCAACATCATTAGTTGCAGATATTCAATTAATAGCTGCAGCTATTATTTGGACAATTGCTGCTTATGTCTATACAGTAAATCAAGAGATTGTTGGTTTAATAATTTCACTTTCAGGGGGAGCACTTTTAGCCAATATTATTTCAGTTACATTATATGTAGGTGATACTTTAAAATCAAAAAGATAAATAGGTAAATTTGTGAAAAACAGCTCATTATTTATTGTTTTACAAAGAATGCGAAAGCCATTTTTAATTATTACAATAACATATACTATTGCTATTATAGGACTTCTAATTATTGACGGAGTTGATGCTAATGGTAATGTTTATAAAATGAGTATCTTTGATGCTTTTTACTTTATAAGCTATACCGCTACAACAATTGGTTTTGGTGAAACTCCTTATGAGTTTACTTATTCTCAAAGATTGTGGGTTACTTTTTCAATTTACTTAACAGTTCTTGGATGGTTTTATGGAATAGGAACTCTAGTTTCACTTTTGCAAGATAAAATATTTTTAAGAGAGATGGAAAGAGCAAAATTTACTAGACAAGTAAAAGCTTTAAAAGAAAAATTTATTATTATTTTAGGATACAATCAAATTACGAGTGAGATAATAAATAGGGCAATTGAAGAAGAGATAAGAACAGTAGTAATAGAAAAAAGTGAACAAAGAGCAAATGAACTTATTTTAGAAAATTTTACACCTACAGTTCCTGTTTTAATAGCAGATGCCTATACTCCAAATGCATTAGAAGCAGCAGGAATAAAAAAATATAATTGCAAGGGTTTAGTATCTATTTTTGAAGATGATTCTTTGAATCTTCGTATTGCACTTACTTCAAAACTTTTAAATCCTAGAGTAAAACTTGCTGTAAAATCTACTACTATAAGTCATTCTGAAAATCTAAAAGATTTGGATGTTGAAATTATTGCAAATCCATTTTCTATAATTTCTAGTGAAATATCAATGGCTTTAAATGCACCAAATCTTTTAAAACTTGAAAAATGGGTATATAAAATTGATAATTTAAATGCAAGTCTTCCTTCTTTCCCTAAAGGGAAATATATAATCTGTGGATATGGAAGAATGGGACAGCATATTTATACTAATTTAAAACAAGATCAACTAGAAGCTGAGTTTGTAGAAATAGATAAATCAAAAATTGGAAAGTTTACCTCAGATGGACTTATGAATATAACTTATGGTGATGCCGATGATAAAGAGCTGCTCTTAAGTGTAGGAATAGAAGAGGCTGTTGGAATTATTTCCGCAACTAATAATGACACTACAAATTTATCAATATTAGCCACAGCTAAGAAACTTAATCCTAATATCATGACTATTGCAAGAGAGAATGAAATGGAAGATTTCTCTATTTTTGCTAATGCAAAAATAGACCATATTTTTATGCCTTCAAGAATCTTAATTAATAAAACTACAAATGCACTTATAAGTCCTTTATCAGATAAGTTTATTAGACTTATGTGTAAAGAAGATGATCTTTGGGCATCTAAATTAGTGAAAAATTTGATGCAAAAAATTGATGAAGATCCTTTACTACTTGAGATTAAGATAGATAAAGAAGATGCCATAGAAGTTTACTCTGCTGTTAAAGCAGAAAAAGAGGTTAAATTAGGTATTTTTTCTCGCTCTTTATATAATAGAGAACAAATTAATAATATAATAGCACTTCTAATTCAAAGAGAAGATGAAACTATTCTTTTACCTGATGGTGAAATTATATTAAAAGAGAATGATGAAATACTCTTTGCTTGTGATGAAAATGCAAAAAGTGATGTGGAAAGTATTGCTGAAAATATTTATGAGTTTCATTATGCACACACAGGTGAAGAGAGAAAAACAATATTTAAACTGAGAGGATAAGTCTCTCTTCTTAAAGTTTTTGAAGATTGAAAATTAAAAAGGAATAAAAATGATAATATTAACAGGACCATGTGTACTTGAAGATAGAGACACAGTAATGAGAATTGCAGAAAAACTTAAGCCTTTAAGTGAAGATAAAAGAGTAGATTTTTATTTTAAAGCTAGTTTTGATAAAGCAAATAGAACAAGTTTGAGTTCATTTAGAGGACCAGGACTTGAAGAGGGTTTAAAACTATTTCAAGAAATAAAAGATCAATTTGGATATAGATTAGTAACAGATATTCATGAATCATATCAAGCAGCTCCTGCTGCTGAGGTTTTAGATGTCTTACAAATCCCTGCATTTCTATGTAGACAAACAGATTTATTAGTAGCTGCTGCAAAAACAGATTGTAAAATAAATATTAAAAAAGGACAATTTTTAGCATCTGGCTCTATGAAGCATCCTGTTGAAAAAGTGCTAAAAACTAGAGGTGTTGATGAAGTTTCTTATGAGGCTTCAAAAAAAGCTGGTGTTTGGCTTTGTGAAAGAGGAAATACTTTTGGTTATGGGGCTTTAGTTGTTGATATGAAAAACTTGATTTCTATGAGAGAATATGCACCAGTTATTTTTGATGCAACTCACTCAGCTCAAGTTCCTAGCACTGGTGGAACAACAGGAGGGAACTCTGCTATTGTTCCAAGTTTAGCAAAAGCTGCAGCTGCTGTTGGTGTTGATGGATTCTTTTTTGAAACACATACAGACCCAAGTGTTGCACTTAGTGATGGACCTAATATGGTTCAAGTAGATGAGTTGTATAATGTTATAAATGACATTTTTGCAATTCAAGAGGTATTAGGATATAATTAATCCTTATATTGAATTTTTGGAGAAGTTTAAATGAATATTATTGAAGGTAAATTAAGATTAAATGGTGACGAAAAAGTTGCTATTATCAACGGAAGATTTAATCATATTATTACAGATAGGTTAGTTGAAGGTGCACAAGATGCATTTATTAGACATGGTGGAAATAAAGAAAATTTAGAATTAATATTAGTTCCTGGTGCTTTTGAAATTCCTTTTGCTTTAGAAAAAGCACTTTCAAGTGGTAAGTATGATGCAGTTTGTTGTGTTGGTGCAGTTATTCGTGGGGCTACTCCTCATTTTGATTATATTTCAGCTGAAGCTACAAAAGGTATTGCAACAGTTGCCCTAAAATATGGAAAACCTGTATCAAATGGTGTATTAACTACTGATACAATTGAGCAGTCAATTGAAAGAGCTGGTTCAAAAGTTGGAAATAAAGGTGCTGAAGCAATGGTTACAATTATTGAGATGCTAGATTTATATAAAGAGATGGGCAAATAGATTGGCAACTAGAACTCAAGCTAGAGAATCAGTAATAGGTTTATTATACGCATATGATTTAGGTAATGAAGGTATAGTAAAGTTTGTTGATGAAATTTTAGAAGATAAAAAAATTAGAAATAAACAAAAAGAGTTTGCCTTAGATTTATTTAATGGTGTTGTTGAAAACATTGAAAAAATTAATGAAGAGATTAAATCTCATTTAAATCAAGGTGGAATCAAAGATATTGGTTCCGTTGAAAAATCAATTTTAAGACTTGCTATTTATGAGATATTCTACAAAGATTTGGATAAAGCAATTATTATTAATGAAGCTATTGAATTATCAAAAAGATTAGCAAGTGATGGTGCTCCTAAATTTATAAATGGAGTTTTAGATAAAGTTAATAAGGCTTAATAAATGAAAATAGCAAGCAATATGAAACTTTGTGTGTCATTAGATTTACCAAGTGCAAAAGAGAATCTTGCACTTGTTGAACAAATAAAAGATTTTGATGTATGGTTAAAAGTTGGTTTAAGATCATATATTAGAGATGGGAAAGAGTTTTTAAAAGATTTAAAAGCGATTAATCCAGATTTTAAAATATTTTTAGATTTAAAAGTTCATGATATTCCAAATACTATGGCTGATGCAATTGAAGAGATTGCAAAGTTAGGGCTTGTAGATATGTGTAATGTTCACGCAAGCTCTGGGCAAAAAGCTATGACAAATGTTATGAATAGAATTAAAGATATACCTAATAGACCATTAGTAATTGCAGTTACTGCCTTAACTTCATTTGACAATGAAGATTTTAAACTTGTGTATAATGAAGATATAGAAACAAAAGCTACAAAAATGGCTTTAGACACTTTTAATTCTAATGTAGATGGTGTAGTTTGTTCAGCATATGAAAGTTTAGATATAAAAAATAATACTTCAAAAGAGTTTATTACTTTATGTCCTGGAATTAGACCTTTTGGTGAAGATTCAGGAGATCAAAAAAGAGTAGCTGATATTTCATTTGCTAAAGAAAATCAAGTAGATTTTATAGTTGTTGGACGGCCTATTTATAAAGCAGATAATCCTAAAGAAGTAGTAAAGAAGATTTTAGAGAATATTTAATTCTCTTCTTCTTTTACTGTTATATCCCTTCCTGTACCTTTAGCTTTATAAAGCAATGTATCAATTCTTTTTAGAATTTTAAAATAAGTATCATTTTCTTTTAATTGTGTACAACCAATACTTATTGTTAGATTAATATTAAGTTTTCCTATTTTTATCAATTTTGCATTTTTTCTAATTCTTTCAGCTAAAATAAAAGCATCATTTATATTTGTATTAGCAAGAGCAATAAAAAACTCTTCTCCTCCATATCTTCCTATTACATCATAATCTCTTGTCTTTTCAATAAATAACTTTGAAATTTCTATTAATACTTCATCTCCAATTTGATGTCCATAAGTATCATTAATTTTTTTAAAAAAATCAATATCTATTAATAAAAATGATAAATCTTGTTTATATCTATTGCTTACATTAATTAAAGACTTTATTTCACTTTCTAAAGTTCTTCTATTTAGAAGTTTTGTTAATGAATCAGTTTTTGCTATATATTCAACTTTTAATAAGAGTTTTTTTAAATAAAAAACAATTATTGTAAGATTTAGAATTAAAAATAATATAAGAATTTTCCATAAAGCATTACGAAATGCTTTTAGTTTTATTTGATTACTATTTTGAATATTTATAAGATAGAGTTCATTTTTTGTAATTTCAATTTTAACTGAATTTTTTGGACTGTAAATAAGTTTTTCTGTTAAATCAAAAGAAGAAGTTGCAGCTAAAATATAATTTTCTTTATTTACTAAATATAAGTCACCCAAAATATGCTCATTTTTAAGATACTTATTTAAAATATCTAATCCAATATCAATAGAAACAACACCTTTAAAACTATCGTTTGTAAATACAGGGGCAGATAAACTTATCATCAAATCTTTTCCCGCTTCATCTTTATATAAATTACTTATTTTTAATTTTTTCTCAGGATTATTTTCAGGAATAGCACTTTTCCAAAAAGGAGCATTGTAATATCTTTTAAAACTATTAAATAGATTTATATCGCAAGAAGGAGAAATATATATAAACTCATTTTTAGAGGTATAATAAACCCATTTTGTTTCAGGTATTATATGCAATACTGTATTAAATAGTGGTGTTAAATATAAAGCAGCATAAATTTCATCTTTTTTATCATAATCAAAATCATTAATCTTTCCTGTACCTATTAAAATATTATTAATATTAGAGGAGTATGTATTTGTAATATAATATAGGTCTTTTTCTTTTTTAAATTTTATATCTTCGTATGCTGGATGGTGGATAGTTGAGTGCAAGGATAATTCTAAACTAGTCTCTACACTATTTTTAAGTGAATAAATTAAAGATTTACTAATTGAAATATACTCTTTTAAATCATTTGAATGAATAAATATTTTATTTTTAGTATCTTGTTTTATATTGTTTATTTCATTTTCATAAATTAAATATGAAGCAATAACAAAAATAAAAAAAGAGATTAACATTAATAAAGTAAAACTACTTTTTAAATGATTATTCATTTATTTTACCTCTATAAAATTGTACATCTTTATAGATTAATTCTTTATATTGTAGAAATATTAATATATTAAGAAAAAAGTTTCATTCTTAAGAGCTTTTTAAGTACCAAGTTAGTAAAATTACATCCCAAATTCGTAAGGACAAGTGGGTGAGTTGGCTGAAACCACATCCCTGCTAAGGATGCGTACTGGCAACGGTACCGAGGGTTCGAATCCCTCCTTGTCCGCCACTTAATTCATTAAGTTGAATTTGGCACTAACCAGGGTCATTAGCTCAGCTGGTTAGAGCACTCGGCTCATAACCGAGTGGTCGAAGGTTCGAGTCCTTCATGACCCACCACTTAAAGTTGTTTTGCAACTTAACGGAGTTGGTTACTCCATTTGATATTTAAGTTATACTTTGGTATATTTTTAAATATTTATGCGGGAATAGCTCAGTTGGCTAGAGCCTCTGCCTTCCAAGCAGATTGTCGCGAGTTCGAGTCTCGTTTCCCGCTCCATATAGTTTAGAAGAAGTGATAAGACTTCTAGATTATTCAAATTTTTTATCGCAAGTGTGCGGGAATAGCTCAGTTGGCTAGAGCCTCTGCCTTCCAAGCAGATTGTCGCGAGTTCGAGTCTCGTTTCCCGCTCCACTTTTAAAATTCAATTTTTTTTAACTCATTGGGGTATCGCCAAGTGGTAAGGCAACGGCTTTTGGTGCCGTCATTCGAAGGTTCGAATCCTTCTA
>JBFHGG010000041.1:0-22197 GCA_041583235.1 Halarcobacter sp. | reverse complement strand
GTGATGTACTTGAAAAATCATTTTCTACTTCCATACTACTTTTTACTAATTCATTTGTGTTGGGATTCATTATCTTTCCTAGTATTTATATCTATTAGTATACTTAAAATAAATTTGTTTTATTGTAAAAATTTGTTTATTTATTATTTAAATATACCATTTACAATCTCTTGTGCTTCTTTTTGAATCATTGTTAGATGATCTTTTCCCTTAAAGCTTTCGGCATATATTTTATATATATCTTCCGTCCCAGATGGTCTTAATGCAAACCAAGCATTTTTAGTCACAACTTTTAGACCACCAATTGATGCTTTATTATCAGCTTTAGTTATAATATTCTCAATTTTTTCCCCAGCTAATATTTCTTGTTTTATATCTTCAGGTTTTAAATTTTTTAAGATAGCTTTTTGTTCTAAGTTAGCAGGAGCATCTAATCTTCCATAAACAGGTTCCCCAAATTTTTCTATTAATGTATCATAATAAATACCTGGATCTTTTTTTGTTTTTGCAAGAATCTCTACTGCTAATAGATTTAAAATAATTCCATCTTTATCTGTACTCCAAGGTTTTGTATCTTTTCTTAAAAATGAAGCTCCAGCACTCTCTTCTCCTCCAAAATAAATCTCTTTATTTATAAAAGGTTTTACAAACCATTTAAAGCCTACAGGAGTTTCAAATATTTTTTTACCATTATCTTTTACAACTCTATCAATCATAGATGAAGAGACTAAAGTTTTTCCAACACCTAGGCCATCAAAATCTCTATTTTTTGCAAGATAATCAATAACTACTGATAAATAATGATTTGGATTTAAAAGACCTTTGCTTTTTGTAACAATTCCATGTCTATCAAAATCTGTATCATTTCCAAAAGCAATATCAAAATCATCTTTTAAATCAATTAATCCTGCCATTGCATAAGGTGATGAACAATCCATTCTAATTTTCCCATCTTTATCACAATGCATAAAGGAGAATGTAAAATCAGGTGTATCATTAAATATTTCCATATTTAAATTATATTTATCTTTTATAGCTTTATAATAAGCTAATCCTGAACCACCCATTGCATCTGCACCAATTTTAAGTCCTGATTCTTGTATTGCTTTCATATCAATAACATTTACTAAATCATCTACATATGGAGATACAAAATCATACTCAACTAAATATCCACTTTTTAGTGCATCCTCTAAATCTACAACTCTTACATCTTCTAGATTATTTTTTAGAATTTCATTTGCTCTTGCTTCAATAACTTTTGTAATAGATTCATCAGCAGGTCCTCCATCAGAGAAGTTATATTTAAAGCCACCATCACTTGGTGGATTATGTGAAGGAGTAATTACTATTCCATCTGAATTTTCATGTGTTAAAATTGCATGAGAAATAACAGGAGTGGGAACATATCCAAAATCTTTTGAATAATATGTTTTTACTCCATTTGCAGCTAAAACTTCTAAAGTAGTTTTATGTGCAGGAGTTGAAAGAGCATGAGTATCCATTCCAATAAATAGTTTACTATGCCCTTTTTCTAAATGAAACTCTGCTACTGCTTGGGCCATTGCTAAGATATGATCTTCATTAAAAGAGCTTTTTGAAGCACAACCTCTATGTCCCGATGTTCCAAATGAAACCATATGTAATGGATTATTAGTATCAGGAACTTTAGTATAATAATCACTAATTAATAGTGGTATATTTTCTAAAATCGATTTTGGTGCTTTTTCCCCTGCATATTTATGTAAACTCATATCTTTCCCCTTTTAATATTTTATTTCTAATAACTTCTTTTTTAAATTGTATACATTTTTGTATAATACTCATCAGCCATTCTAGCTGAATCAAACTCTGGACTTACATCTAAAATAGATCTTTTCATAATCTCCATCCACTCCTCTTTTTTATCATAATATAAAGGAATTATTCTCTCTTCTAAGGTATCCATTAAATTTTTATTATCTAAGCTATCTTGCTCATTAAGTGGTAAGCCTCTTCCTTCTGTTGGAATAGTAAATGCATTTACTCCTTCCTTACAAAATTCGGGGTGCCATCCATCTGCAATAGATAAATTAACAGAACCATTCATTGAAGCACTCATTCCACTTGTTCCACTAGCTTCTCTAGTAACTCTTGGCGTATTTAACCAAATATCACTTCCTTTTTTAAGTTTCATTGACAAATCAAGTTCATAACCAACTAAAACAGCAATATTTTTATATGCTCTTGCCATATAAGTTAAATCATTAAAAATATTAATAGCTTGTGTATCAAAAGGGTATGGTTTTCCAGCCCAAATTATTTGGATTGGATGTTTTTGATTTTTTACCATATTTTCAAATCTTTCTAAATCATACTTTAATAAACCAGGTCTTTTGTATTCAGCAAATCTTCTTGCCCAAACGATTGTTAAGATATTTGGATCGAACATTTTTCCTGTTTGGTTTGCAACTTCTACAAATAACATTTTTTTAAGATGTTTTTTTCTCTCATCTAAGGCAATGTCTTCCCCTTTACTTATGGTTCTATTTATTCCATTATCTGCCCAATAATTTTTATTTTGTGCATTAGTAATAGAGATGATTTTAGATCTTCCTTCTACATCTTTCCACATATCATTGGCTACTTCTCCATGAATTTTTGAAACTCCATTTGAGATTTTTGCCATTTTTAAAGCACCTACAGTTAATGAAAAAGTATCTCCTTCAATCCCTGTAACTCCTCTTACTTCATGAAGTTGAGAACCTGCAAAAAATCCCATCTTTTTTAATAAATGAATATTATGTTCTTCATTTCCAGCAGTTTCAGGAGTATGGGTTGTAAATACTAATTTTTCTTTAACTTCTTTAATACTTTTATGTCTATTATAAAGTTCAAAAGCCATAGGTAATGAGTGACCTTCATTCATATGATAAATATCAGGGTCAAATTGAAGAGCTTGAAGTATTTTAGCTCCTCCAATTCCTAAAACAATCTCTTGGGCTATTCTTGTTTCATTATTTGCATCATAAAGTTTATGAGTAATTGTTTTTGCTAAATAATCATTTTCTGGAATATCTGTTGATAATAAAATTAAAGGTGCTGCTCCAAATAATTCACTAGGAACTAAATATGCTTTAACAACAACTGGTTTTCCATTTATATCAACTGTTACTGATACATTTAAATCTTCTAAAAAGTAATAACTTTTTCTTCTAAACTCTGCTTTTAGATATCTATCTTGATCTCTTCCTTGATCATAATAGCCATAACTCCAAAGCATTCCAATGCCAACAACATTTTGTTTTAAATCGTAGGCACTTCTCATATGAGAACCAGCTAGAAAACCTAATCCTCCTGAATAAATTTTTAATGCTTGATGAATAGCAAACTCCATTGAAAAGTATGCAACACTTTTTGAATATTTTTTATCAATTTCGTATGAATGTAAATGACTCATTTGGATCTTCCTTTTTATGATTTATATAAATTTAAATACTCTTGCGCTGAATTTTTCCATGAATTATCAACACCCATATTATGCTTAGATATTTCAACAAATTTAGTTTTATTTCCATATAATGACAAGGCCTTTGCAATTGCATGATTAAACCAGAATAGATTTAATTCTCCTAAGGTAATACCAACTCCAAGCTCCATCTCTTCTAGATGATCTATATCTGTAAAGTCTACAACTGTATCTTTTAGACCTCCTGTTTTTGCAACTATAGGAAGTACTCCATATTGCATAGAAATCATTTGATTTAAGCCACAAGGTTCAAATATAGAAGGCATAAAAAGAAAATCTGCACTTGCATATAGTTTTCTTGAAAAACCTTCATCATAACCTATTTTGATATGTATATTTTTGTACTTATTAGATATTTGTTTAAAGATATTATTATAAACCTCTTCCCCACTCCCTAAAATTACAAAATTTGCTTCATAATCCTTAATTAAAGGCATAGAGTCAATAAGTAAATCAACACCTTTTTGAGAAGTAAATCTACCTATAAAGATAAATAATGGCTTTTCACTACCTTCTAAATTCAATTCTTTTAGAAGTTTATCTTTATTTTTTTGTTTATTTTTATAGTTTTTTAATGAAAAGTTTTTTTCAATAAACTGATCTTTTTTAGGATTAAATACTTCTGTACTAATTCCATTTACAATACCTTGTAATTTATATGAGTTTATTCTTAGTGTTTCATCTAAATCATTGCCAAAACTAGGTGTTTGGATCTCTTGTGCATATGTCTTACTAACTGTTGTAATTGCATCCGCATAATTAATACCTGCTTTTAAAAAATTAACACTATCAAAATACTCTATTCCTTTAAATTTAAAGCAAGTATCCCAATCTAATTCTAGAGTATCCATAACTTTTTTAGAGAAAATACCTTGATACGCTAAATTATGAATTGTTAATATCACTTTTTGTGGCAATTTATATCTTGTTTTTGCTAATAAAGCCACTAAAGAAGTTTGCCAATCATTTATATGAATAGTTTTAATTTTTAATTTTTTTCTAATCATTACTTCTAAAACTGCATATGAAAAAAGACCAAATCTTAAAGCATTATCTCCAAAATCTCCAAAATCATCATGGTAAAGTCCTAATCTATCACATAAAATTGGATTATAAACAAAGATTTCATCTTTACTATCTTTTTTATGAAAAATATCAAATTGATGTCTAACACCAGCTAACCAATAATCAAAAGTAAGACCAGAAAACTCTATCTTATATTTTTCTCTATCTACTTGATTATACAAAGGCATAATTGTATAAACTCTTTCACCTTCTTTTCTTAGGGCCTCAGGTAATGCTTGCGCAACATCTGCTAGACCACCGCTTTTTGCATATGGATATATCTCACTTGCTGCAAATAAAATACTCATTAGCTCTCCTTATAAATTTTACAAGCATTTTCAGGTAAAACAACATTAATAGATATATCACTATCAAGTTCAAAACCTGCTTGTTTATAGATTCTTGGTTTAATTTCAATACTAAATCTAAAATACTCTTTTGTTTTATGATTATAGTCTTCATATGGTGCATTTTTAATTATCATATTAAAAGGTACTTCTCCTAAAGCTTTATAATATAAAGTAAAAAATTCATTTACAATATCACATAATGCACTCATATCACTTTTATTAAACTCTTTTAATGATGAAAGTTTTTTCTTTGATACAATTTTAACTTCAAAAGCAAACTCTGAAGCATAGGGACAAAAAAGTATAAACTCACTATTTTGTGTAATAATATTTTTACTATTTTGTAGCTCTTCATAAACTATGTCATCTAATAAGGCTCGTTTATGCTCTTTAAAATACTCTTTTTTATATTTTAATTCTTCTTTTATTTTTTTAGGAATAAAGGGTAAGGCAATAATTTGTGAATGAGAATGGGACATTGACGCACCTGCATTCTCACCTTGATTTTTAAAGACTGAAAGATAGGCGAATCTATTGTCTTTTTCCAAATTAACTACTCTTTCTTGAACAATTGTAAAATAGTTTACAAAATCATTATAATCATAATCCCAAATTTGTTTTTCATGACTTGGTGTTTCAATAACTACCTCATGAGCCCCAAAGCCTGAAAATTTTTCATTAAAACCATCTCTTGAAGATTCTGGTTGTACATGAATTGAAAGTGCATTATATAAATTTGGTACAACTCTACATTTCCATTTTCCATTTTGAGAAATTCTTGTTATCTCATTTGGAGTGAACTCTTCTTTCCCTTCATCAAAAGGACACTTATCATGAATTAATTCACCAGGATGAATCTCTTTTTTATTATGTAAATCCATTGGTCTTCTTAATCTCTCTGGTGCAAAAAGTCTCCACTCTTTTTTTAGTTTGCAGTATCTAAACTCTGACAAAATTTCTCCTAATCATATATACCAACTTTTCAAGAATAGATTTTCAAAATCTAAAACTGTTTCATCATAAAGTGGATACCTTTGTATTTTCTTTTTCTTATTATTTGTTTTGTTAAAAAGTTCAAATGAAAAATTTACTTTTTTTAATTTGAAATCATATACTTTAATTTCAATTCCATCTTGGAATGCTAAGTCAAAATATGTACCATTTTGGCAAATTGTTTCAATATCTTTTTTAAAATCAAATATAAATATTTTGTCTTCTAATGTTAATCTTAATTCAAACTCCTCCAATTTTTTAATTTTATTACCTTTTAGATATAAGAATAAGTTGTTTTGCTTATCAACTCCATAATATAAATATTCAACAACAGAAGATGATGAATCCATAGTTGAAAACTCTTTTTTAATATCCATTCTTCCTGAGTTTAACCACTCAAAATAGTTACTCATATTTCCATCAACAATAGGCGAAATAAAATCTTTTTGTAAAATATTGATTTGATTTGCTTTTTCTTTTTTTACAATTGGAACAAAGATTTCTCTTGGAACTTCTTCTCTCATTAATTCAAATACATTTTTTAAATGGGCTCTAAATTGTTCATCAAATTGGTGGTTTAATTCAGTGAAATGGTCATCTCCATACCACCAAAACCAATCACTACCAAGTGCAATCATAAACTCTTTTTGTACTTTTTTTAAGGTTGTTTCCTCAAGTGAATCTTTTACTTTATCAAAAGTATTTTTTGTTAAATCTAACAGTTCCCATGCTCTATTTTTTTCATCACTTCCAATCCAAATATCAAAGTTACCATTTATCCAACTTCCACTACTTAAAGTTTTTAATTGTGTAAATTCTAAATCTTTTATTTGAGGTACTTCATCAAATAAAACTGTCTCACACCATGTTTGAGCATCTAATAATGTATATAATTCTTCAAAAAATGCTTTTGCATTATTTGGATAAAATTCCCAAGCATTTTCTCCATCTAAAATTACAGGTACAATTGGTGATGATGAAGCATTTAAATAGATATTTTTTAAGTGTGAAACAAAATCGGATGCTGCCTCTTTCGCACTTTTTTTACTATAATCAAAGCCAATTAAATCACTTAAATATTTATCTCTAAAAAATAGATTTACATCTCCATCTTCTGTTTTTAAGCTATAAGGTTTATATAAAAGTTCTTTATTATAGTCTTTTAAGGTTTTAGCCAATATTTCTTCATCTGTACAAGCCCATTTGATACCGGATGAAGATAATAAAGAAATAGTTTTTAAACTAACACTTCCTTCACTTGGCCAAAACCCCTTAGGTTTTTTATCAAATAGTTTTTCAAAATAATTAACTGCATCTTCTACTTGTAATTTTGCAAAGTCACCATACTCTGCATTAGATTTTGGTAGAAGAACATTATGTTTAGCCTCTTTTGCACTTCCTCTATCAATTAATAATGGTAATATTGGATGATAAAAAGGTGTTGTTGAAATATCAATTTGTTTATTATCTTGTAATTTTTTATAATATGGTATTAGCTCATCTAAGAATAAAAATAGTTCTTCAATTAACTCGTTTTTTTGTTCTTGAGAAAATGATTTTCCTTGATTTATTAATAATATAACCAATTCATTGTTTTCTCTTAAATAATTTCCACACCATGATAATAAAAATAAAACTTCTAATTCTAATATCTCTTCGTTTGTAAAAAGATCAAAAGAAGAATCATTATCTTTAAATTTAAGTAATAAGTCATAATACTTAGATAAGGGCTTTATCATATGCTGTTCATTTGCTAAAAAGAGATATTCACTTAAAAAGTTTTTCTCACTTATACTTAAACTATTAGTCTCTTTTTTTATAATATCAAGAAACTTATCATTTGCACTATTTTCTAAATAACCTTCAATTTGTGCTAGTAAAGAGGGAACAAGATTAAAAGTGGCCTTCATATTTGGAAATTTTTCCAAATACCAAGGAATGTCATAATAATCTTTTATGGCATGTAAAAATACCCAAGGCATTAATGTTGTATTTTTACAATCATCTTTATAATAAGGTTGATGCATATGCCATAAAAATGACAAGTATAGTTTTTTATTCACTTATCCACTTTTCTATTTTATCTTGATATTTATAAAAAATCTTTCCAGCTGATTTTTCATCTTCAGCTTGAACATAAAGATTTAAAAATTCACTATATTGATCAGGAACCATAAGTACCCATTCTTCATCACTAATCCAAATTTTTACCCCATCAACAGATGAAGTTTTTTTATCTTTCCCATCTTCAAGGAATTTTCTCATCATTTTTCCTTTTAAAGAAGAAGGACAAGGAATATTTTCACCTTTGTAAGCAAAATCTGGGATATCACTAATTATTTTAGATAATTTTTTACCAGACTTTTCTAGAAGTTCTAAAATTTTGAAACTAGCAAAAATGGCATCTCTATTTAGTCCAAAAGAATTAAATGCAAAATGACCATCACTATCAGCAATTAAATCATAATCTTTTAATTCCTTAGCTTTAAAATTAGCTAATTTAGCTCTTGTTATTTCAATATTTTGATATTCAATATAATCAGGTGCCCAAGCAGGAAGTAATACTTTTAAATCCTTTTTATCACAAACAGTATCAAGTAAACTTAATATAGCTAAAAGAAGTTTATAATCATAAATTAATTCACCTTTATTATCTACTACTTGAAGTTTATGTCCATTTGGATAAATTAAAAAACCACAATCAAGATTCATCGCTCTGACAATATTTTTCATATTTTCTTGATTTTTTACAACATCATTTGATTTGATTTTATCACTTTTATGGGCATTTAAAATAATATTTTCAATTCCAAGTTCATTTATAATTTTAGGATAAATATTAGAAGTAGAACCGTTCATAATATCAGTTGCAACTTTAATATCAGAATTTCTAAATAGTTCTTTTGATAAAGAGTATTCAATAGCATTAACATACTCTTCACTTAAACCTTTATCTTCAGATATTGTTCCAATTTCTCTATAATCTACACGTCTAAAGTTTTCTCTAAAGAAAATTCTTTCAATTTGCTGTGCAACTTTTGTATCTACAACTAAACCTTCACTTGTATAAAAGATTATTTCTGTTTCAGAAGGGTCAAATACTGATTGTCTAATATGAATACCTGCTGCCATCTCTTCTTTTTTACTTAAAGAGTGTCTCATTACATTTGAAGGAATATTATAAGGATCAATTACATTAACCCCTGTTGATAACATACCTGCTACAAATGCTCTTTTTAACATAAAAGTTGATTTATGATAATCTCTTGAGATATAAACATTAGATCCTTCAGGCAAAATTGAACCAAAAGCTTCTGCTAATTTTGTTGCCATTTGGCAAGATAATTCAATATTTGTTCTGCCAATTACAGCACCTTCTTCAAAAATAGAAGATTTATATTTATTCCCCCAAATAATATTAGTACTTATAACTGATGAATCTTCTACAACTTTATCAGGCCACATAATAATATCTTTTTCAAAAGAGGCTTTTTTATTAACTAAACATTTCTCAGCCATAATAACACCAAAAGAGGCTTTAACTTCATCTTTAATAATATTATTATTACAAATTACAGAGTTATTTAGTTTTACTTTTGTTCCAATTGCAATATCATTCCATAATACAGAGTTTAAAATTTCAGAATGTTTTTTTACTTTTGTATTATCACCAATAACAGAATCTTTTAAGGTAACGCCTTCAGCAATACTAACATTCTTCCCTAAAACTACAATACCTTGAACTCTAATTTTTGGATCTAAGGAAACACCTTCTTCACAGTATACAATACCCTTATCAATCTCTTTTAACTCACCTTTATAAGGCAAGGTAATTTGTCCATCAAAAATATCTTTGTATACATCTCTATAACTCTCTGGATTTCCTACATCTCTCCAATAACCTTTAATTGGGCATCCCCATAAAGGAATATCTTGTTTCATTAATGTTGGGAATAAATCTTTTGCAAAGTCAAAGTTTTGTTTAAATGGAATATAGTCTAATATTTCGGGTTCTATTATATAAATACCTGTATTAATAGTATCACTAAATACTTCTCCCCAGCTTGGTTTTTCTAAGAATTTTTCAATTCTATCTTCTTCATTTGCAATAACTACCCCAAATTGTAATGGGTCTTCAACAGGAGTTAATGTAATTGTTAATTGTGATTTTTTCTTTTCATGAAATTTCTTAATCTTTTTAAGGTCAAAATTTGTTACTAAATCTCCACTTACAATAATAAATGTTTCATTTAAGAATTCTCTTGCAAAGGCTACTGCTCCTGCAGTTCCATAATCATCGTCAGGTTGAAAATATGTGATATTTATTCCTAAATCAGAACCATCTTTAAAATGTTCTTTAATAATTTCTGGTTTAAAATATAATAAAATACCAATATCGGTTATTCCTAGCTCATCTCTAAGCTTTAGAATAATATGTTCCATCATTGGTCTATTTAAAATAGGTAACATTGGTTTTGGAGCTGAGTTTGTTAAGGGTTGTATTCTTGTTCCAAATCCTCCAGCTAGTACAATTGCTTTCATTTCATAACCTTTCTAATTAAATATTTTTACTTATTTATTAATTAACTAATCTTTTCGCTAATTCTAATAAGTCTTTTCTAATCTCATATTTTTGTGAATTTACATAATCAATTGATACAAATTCAAATTCACTTTTTTTATAAATTATTACACTACCACCATCTTCATTTTTATTTTCTAATAATCTATCAACAGCATATGTTACAAATTCTGAAGCCATAAGTCTATCAAATACAGTTGGATTTCCACCTCTTTGTACGTGACCTAAGATTGTAGCTCTAGTTTCTATTCCTATATCATGTTCAAGCCAAGATACAAGTTCTGCTGTACTTGTACACTTGTCTTTTGCACATCCTTCTGCAACTACACATACAATATATTTTCTGCCATTGTTAAGCTCTTTTTTAAGTCTATTACCAATAGCTTCTAAGTCATATTCAAGTTCTGGAATAATACAAACTTCTGCACCACAAGTAATAGCTGAGACTAAGGCCAAATATCCACAATCACGTCCCATTGTTTCAATTACACAGGCCCTTTTAAATGAAGCTGAAGTATCTCTTACTGCATCAGTTGCTTGTCTAATAATATTTAAAGCTGTATCAACACCTAAGCAATACTCTGTTCCAAAAATATCATTATCAATTGTTGCAGGAATTCCTACGAAATTTACTCCAAAATCTTTATGAAATTGATTTAATGCTCTAAAAGAGCCATCCCCACCTAAGATAATTATTTTATCGACTTTATGTTTCTGAAGATTTTCATAGGCTTGTTCTCTATATTTGTAATCAAAGAATCTTTTTGATCTAGAAGAACGTATTTTTGTTCCTCCTTCATGCATAATTCCCGCTACATCATCATAAGTAGCAAGTTTTATGCTACCATCTATTAAACCCTCTAATCCATCATAGATTAGAAAAGGTTTAATATTTTTAGAAAAACAGTAATCAACAAACTGCTTAATAGCAGGGTTCATCCCTGCACAGTCTCCCCCTGATGTCATTATTGCTATAGCCATTATTAAATAACCTTCCTAATAGTGTATCTTTTCTACTCTATATTTTATTTCTCTCCAACAAATAGTGCCATATCAATTAGTCTACTTGTATATCCCCACTCGTTATCATACCATGCTAAGACTTTTACAGTTTTACCTTCAATCACAGAAGTCATATCAGGAACATATGTTGATGAATAAGAGCTTCCTATAAAGTCACTTGAAACTCTTTTATCAGTATCAATTTCAATTAAACCTTCAAATTGTGCCTTACTAGCAGCTTCCATAACAGCATTTATTTCTTCTTTTGTTGTATCTTTTTTAAGATTAACTGTTAGATCTACAACTGAAACATCAGCAGTTGGAACTCTCATTGCATAACCGTTTAATTTTCCTTTTAAATTAGGCATAACTAAAGCAATTGCTTTTGCTGCACCTGTTGTTGTTGGAATCATATTAACAGCTGCTGCTCTTGCTCTTCTTGTATCTTTTGCATGCTTACCATCTAAGATATTTTGATCATTTGTATATGAGTGAATTGTAGTCATTAAACCATTTTCAATTCCAAAATTATCATCTATAACCTTACAAATTGGTGCTAAACAGTTTGTTGTACAAGAAGCATTTGAAATAATAGCCTCACCTTTGTATTCATCTGTATTAATATTTAAAACATAAGTTGGAGTGTCATCTTTAGCAGGTGCAGACATTACTACTTTTTCAACACCATTTTTTAAATATGCTTGACATTTTTCAGTTGTTAAAAATGAACCTGTACATTCAATAACTACCTTAGCACCGCATCCACCAAAATCAATATTATCTGGATTTCTATCTGAAAATACTCTTACTTTACAACCATTTATAGAAATATGCTCATTATCGATTATTTCAGCTTCAACACCCATTTGAACTGAATCATATTTTAGAAGATATATTAACATTTCTAAATCACAAGTTGAATTCAATGCAACTAATTCTAAATCTCCTCTTTGTGCAACTATTTTTGCTGCTATAAGACCTATTCTTCCTGTTCCGTTAATTGCTACTTTTAATGCCATTTTGCCTTCCTTTTAATAATTTAGTATTATAATACACATAATTAGTTACATTATAAGGACAATAGTTTATAATGTAACCATTTTGTAAATATGTAAGACTATTATATTTAAGTAAAATAAAATAAAATATTAATTTATAAAAAAATTTTACGAATTTGAAGGAAATATATGAAAACCAATCTTTTATTTGGTATACACTGTCATCAGCCTGTTGATAATTTTGATAAGGTAATTTATGAAATTATAGAAAAGTCTTATAGACCTTTTTTTGAAATTTTAAAACAATATCCTGATTTCAAATGTTCTGTGCATTTTAGTGGTTGGCTTTTTGAGTTCATTTTAAATAATGATTCAGAACTTTTCAATTTAATAAAAGAGTTGTCTCCACAAATTGAATTTTTCACTGGTGGTTATTATGAACCAATCTTAGCATCAATTCCTAGTATAGACAGAGTTAAACAGATAAATATGCTTTCTTTATTTATAGAAAAACATTTTAATCAAAAACCTAGAGGACTTTGGTTGACTGAAAGAATTTGGGATGATTCTATTATTGATGACTTAAAAGAGTGTGATGTTGATTATGTAATTGTTGATGATTATCACTTAATAGCTTCAGGCTTTAATAAAGATAAATTAAAAGGATACTTTATTACAGAGAATTCTAATAATCAAATATCTTTATTTCCTATAAATAAAGATTTAAGATATATTATTCCTTTTGCTTCAATTGATAATACAATGAAAACATTAAATTCATATGCTTCTTATGAAGGAGAAAATGCTGCAATTATCTTCGATGATGGAGAGAAGTTTGGAGTATGGCCAAAAACATATGAAAAAGTATATGAACAAGAGTGGTTGAAAAATTTCTTTGAAAAATGTATTGAAGATGAAAGTATAAATCCCACAACTTTTGCAGAGTTTTATGATAAAAATAGTGCTATTTCTCTTTCATATCTTCCTACAGTTTCATATCATGAAATGGGAGAATGGTCAACTTTACCAAATATATCAAGAGATTATTTAGCCTTAGTTCAAGAACATATAGATAAAGAACATCTTGTTCGTGGTGGAATTTGGAAAAACTTTTTTATAAAATATAATGAAAGTAATTGGATTCATAAAAGAAGTTTAGAACTATCTCGTACTTTAAATCAAACAGAAGAGTTCAAAGATTCACTATTTCGAACACAATGTAATGATGTTCTTTGGCATGGAGTTTTTGGAGGAATTTATCTTCCAAATTTAAGAGATAATGCTTATAAATATATAATTAATTGTGAAAATCTATTATCAAAAGAAGTTGCTTGTAAAACATATGATATAAATATGGATTCAATAAAAGAGTATAAATTTTATACTCCAGATTTAATTACTATTATTGACCCTAAATTAGGGGGACAAATTTTAGAACTGGATTTAAGAGACGATTATTTTAATCTTCAAAATACGCTTACTAGATATCATGAAACATATCATGATAAGATTCAAAAAGTAGAAAAGAACAAAGAAAATACTAAGAAAGATAATTTAAAAAATGATGATGAAATTGAAACAATTCATAGTAATTTATTATCAACAAGTGAAGATATTGAACTTTTTGAAGATTGGTATTTAAAGAAATCAGCAATTGATCATATTTGTTCAAGTGACCTAAATAAAGAGAGTTTTAAAGCCTGCAGTTTTAAAGAGTATGGAGATTTTGCTAATCAAGCTTTTGATGTTGTTAGTAATACACAAAGTAGTATTAACTTAAAAAGAGAGGGTGGCATTTATAAAAATGATAAAAAAGATACAAGTTTAGAGAAGCATTTTAGTTTTAAAAATAGTAAAATAGAGTCTAAAATTAATCTAAAGAGTGAAGAAAAAGAAATATTAAAATATTTACTTGAGTGGAATTTACATTTTGAAGATTATGATGTATTAACAGTTAATGGACATAATATTGGGGAAGCTTTGTATCTTGAGAATTCGCAACTTACAATTTTAGATCCAAGTTTAAATAAAACAATATCTTTTCAATTTGATCAATGTGTAGATATATATGTATATGCAGTTAAAAGTGTGAGTCAAAGTGAAGCAGGAGTTGATTATACAACTCAAGGTATATGTTTAGGTTTTTCTAAAGAGTTTAGCACTCAATTAGATTTAAAATATAGTATTACAATTAATTAAGAAGGATTTAGTAATGAAAATGTATGGAATAAAAACTTGTGCAAGTGTTAAAAAAGCAAAAGCTTTTTTTGATAAAAATGATATATCTTATAATTTTATTGATTTAGCAAAGAGTCCCGTTGCTGAAGATACAATTGAAAAATGGCAAGCATTTACTCCTGCTGCTTCTATGTTAAATCCAAGAAGTAAGGCATATAGAGATTTAGGTTTAAAAGGTAAAAATATAAGTGATAAGAAAGCAATTTCTATTATTTCAAAAGAGAATGGTATTTTAAAGCGTCCTATAATTGAGCATGGATTAAACGGTGAAGAAAAATTCACTATAGGATTTAATGAAGAAGAGTATAAAAATACATTTTTAATTTAATTCTTTGAAATAGTTGGAGATAATACGATTTTTAATAGTTAAACTCTCCAGCTTTTAATTTTTTTTATCACCAATATCTGACATTAAAATAGATAGCCAATTTGTTACCTTATTTGAATTAAAGGCAATTTTTAATGTCATTGTAAGAGGTACTGCTAAAAACATACCTACTATTCCAAGAATCCAACCCCAAAATATTAAAGAGAAAAAGATAATTAAGGGAGATAGTCCAAGCTCTTTTCCCATAAGTTTTGGTTCTAAAATATCACTAACAAAAACATTTATAAAAATATAAATAACTATTAAAATAAGTGTAGTATTTAAATCTGCTGTTACAAAAGATAATAAAATAGCAGGGATAGCAGCTATTATTGAACCAATAATTGGAACAAAGTTAAAGAGCATTGCAATTACTCCCCAAAGGATTGGATAATCTATATTAAAAGATAGTAGAGAAATAGATACAAGCAAACCTGTTAAAAAACTTGTTGTAGTTTTAACTAAAAAATATTTTTGTATATTTTGGGTAAAAAGTTTAAAATGTTCTAACTTTTCAATATTTCCTTCAAAAATAATTTCAAGTTTTTTTTCAAAAGATTTTGATTCTGCTAAAATAAATGCAATTCCTATAATTACTAATAAAAACTTAGATAAAAAGCTACCAATACTACCTATAACATTTGTGGTAATGCCAAAAAAAGAACTGAAATTTAGTAAATCTAATATGCTAGTTTTATCAATCTCAAAACTATAAGTTTCTGCAAAAGCTATACTGTTTACAATAATTGTTTGTAATTTTTTTTCATATAATGGTAAATTTGACAAAAAATCTTTTAATGAAATATTTACTATATAAGAAAGAAGTAATGAAATTAGTATGAAGATACCTATAACAAATAAATAAGATAAAAATTTAGGAATATGTTTTTCTTCTAAAATTCTTATTAATGAAGAAACAATTGAAGCTGTAAAAATAGATAAAAACAATATTATTACTATTTCACTAGCAGCTTTTATTCCAGCAATAATTATTATTAAACTAGCAAAGTAAAAAAAGTAATTTTTTATATTAATAGAATACATAATATACCTTTTATGTAAGATATTATAACACTATTAAATGAATTTTTAGATAAAATAGAAAATAATAAATTACAAATCTTTTAAAGAAAAATAAGCTATTATAATATAAAAAAAGAGTTAGGATTGTTGTGAAATATTTATTATTTATTTTTTTTTCATTTTCTTTTCTTTATTCAAAATCATATACTGTCTATTTTGCTTCAACAAAATACTTAGATGTTGCCAAAGATTATTATCAAGATATACGATTCCATACACCAGATTTTTATGATGTTATTATTAGAACACATGAAAAAAAGAATTATAGTGTAATAATTAGACAAATTTCTACAATAGAAAAAGCTAAAAAAATTCAAAAACTTTTAAAAGCTGCTAATAAATATACTGATAGTTATATAAAAAGATTTGATAAAGAACCTTCATATGATGTTGTTGAGGTTGAAGATAAATTGGTTCTAATAAAACTTCCTGCAAAGCCTTATAAACAAGATGTGGAGTTAAGTAATGAGTATTTAATTGCTTCTACAATGTATAATACAAGACAGTATAAAAAATCCTATGAAATGTTCTTTAAACTATTTTTAGAGAATAATTACAATGTAAATATCAACTATTTTTTAGCTCAAAGTGCATTTAATATTAAAAAATATGACGAAGCAACTGCTGCATTTGAAAGAGTTTTGATGTTAAAACCAAATTTTAATCAAGCAAGATATGATTTTGCAAGAGTATTATTTATGCTTAAGCAAAAAAATCAAGCTAAAGAAGAGTTTGAAAGATTATTAACTTCAGATATTAATATAGAAATAAAAACAAAAATAAAATCTTATTTAAAAGTTTTAGATAAAAAAAATAAAAAAGTTTCAGGAAGTGCAAATTTAATGATTGGAGTAGGTAGAAGTTCTAATGTAAACAATGGACTTATTTCTCCAGAGTATAGACTTCCTGGCTTAAATGATATTTTAGTTGAAGGGGAAAAACCTATAGCAGATGATTTCCATTTTGAAATGGTAAATTTAAATTTCTACAATTATTTTAAGTCATATCCTTTGAGATTAAAAAACTCTTTTTTGGTTTATAATAGAAGTTTTAGAAATGAAAAAGATGAAGATATTACTGTGGTATCTTACAAACCATCTTTATCATATAATGATAGAAAAAATAAAAATAATTATGAAGTAGAATTAGGATTTGATAAAATTATAAAAAATACAAATGAAGATTTTTATGCTTTTTCTCTTTCTCCAAAATTAATAAAAAAAGATTTTTATGCTTATTTAAAATATCAAAGAATAATCTATAAAGAAGAAGAACATGAAGAAAAAGATTTTGATAAAATTCAATTATATTCAAAAATAAATCTTTTTAAGAATTTTAATTATTATGTAAATTTATATCAAAATAGAAGAATAAAAGCTTTACGAACAGATATAGATAAATATACAATTGCCAATGGTTTTAATCTTTTTCATAATATTAATGAAAAAAACAAGATAAATTTAAATTATCAATTTGATTATAGTAAATATAAATATGATAATATTGGTTTTGATTCAAAAAGAAAAGATAAATATCATTCTATAAATATTTCTTTAAATCATAATGTAAATAAAACAAATGTAATTAATTTATCTACATCATATACAAAGAATTTTTCAAACCAAGAAGCTTATGTCTATGATGAAAAAGCAATTAAATTATATTATCTAAAATCTTTTTTATGGTAAAATAATAAAACAAAGGATATTTTATGCCTAGACTTTATTTAAAAATAATTTTATTAACAATGCTAGCATTTTGTTCTAGTATATATGCAGATGTTGCTAAAGTTGTTGCCTTAACAGGAAATGCAATAATATTACGTGAGGGTAAAGTATTAGCTCTTAAGTTAGATTCCCTTTTACTTAATCATGATGAAATCAAAACGAAAGAAAACACAAAGGTACAATTGTTTTTTAAAGATGAAACATTAGTAACTATAGGGAAAAACTCTTCTTTTCAAATTAATAACTATCTTTTTGATGAAAAAGCTAAAAAAAATGAAGTTAAATTTTCCATGCTAAAAGGTACTTTTCGTACAATAACAGGAAAAATTGGAAAAATAGCGCCACAAAAATTTTCTCTTAAGACAAAGGGTGCAACTATTGGAATTAGAGGAACTCAGGTTGTTATGAGCCTTTCTGATAAAAAAGAAGATATCTTTTGTACTGAAGGTAAAATATCTATTACAAAGCTAAACTCAAATTTATCAACCATTGTAAATGCAGGGGAATTTGTTTCTTTAGAAAATAATACAGTCAAACCTGAAGTAAAGAAAATCAAACCCTCTTCTATTAATCAAATTAATAAATCATTAACTATGAATAGTAATTTAGCCATAGATAATATTACGATAAAAAAAGTAGCAAAATTAGATAATAATATTATCAATAATGATTCTTCAAAAGTAGAAAATAGCGAATTAGCAGAAATAGAATCAACAGAATCAACAGAATCAACAGAAACAGAAGAAACAACAGAATCAACAGAATCAACAGAAACAGAAGAAACAACAGAATCAACAGAATCAACAGAAACAACAGAAACAACAGAAACAACAGAAACAACAGAATCAACAGAATCAACAGAATCAACAGAATCAACAGAATTAACAGAATCAACAGAATCAACAGAATCAACAGAATCAACAGAATCAACAGAATCAACAGAATCAACAGAACCTGACGAAACTGAACCTGATGCAAGTATACCTGATGTTTATGATGACATTGATGTTGATGACTCCGATAATCATGTTATAGAGAGCATTGAAAATAATAATATACTTGATTTATTAACCACAACATCAGTAGGGTATTTTTTAAATGCCTTTATCAATGACTCAAAAGTAACATATATTGGTAATTTTAATAATTACTATTTTAATACATCAAATCAATATTTAAAAGACGATGATGACAAAATTGCAATACCAGAAGATACAATAATATCAATGGATATAGCTTTTGGGAAAATAGAAGATCATATTTCAAATGGAGAAATTATATTTTCTAATTCTGGTGACGATGACGATGATGAGTTTGAAACCCTGACATTTGATGGTGAAATTGAAGATGCTTCAAAAGGAAAATTAAAACTAAAAGGGACTGGTGATACATCAGGAAATGGAGAAGCTTTTCTTTATGGTTCTAATGCAAATACAATGAGAGGAAATGTTAACTTTGAAGGTGATGATTTAGATATAAAAGCAAGCTTTTTTGCAAATAGTGAAGAGTATTTAGATGAAGAATATATTACTATTGATGATATTACTCCTGAAGAGTATTTTGAAAATTTTAATTCTACTGCAAGTTATGTAGGAGATTTCAACAACTATAGTTATAATAGTTCAAAACAATATTTAAAAAATATAAATGGAGATAAAGTTGCTATTCCAGATGATACTACAATATCTATGGATATTGATTTTGGAGCAAGTGAAGATCATATCTCAAATGGTAAAATAGGCATAAATGATGTAGCAAATAATTTTACAGAATATATACAATTTGAAGGAGAAATAGAAGATGCTTCACATGGTAAAATTAAAATAGAAAATATAGATGATTTCTCAAATGGTTCAGGTATCGGTTATTTTTATGGTTCAGAAGCAGAGATTATTCAAGGTGATATTGATTTAGAATCAGAAGCCTCAGGAGTAAAAATAAAAGGTGAATTTGAAGCCAATAAACAATAAACTTATTATTAAGAGTAAGATAAGGAGGAAAGCTTAATACTAAACTTTCCTCCTTTATATTCTATATTTTCATAAGTAAATGTGCTATTTTTAACCTCAATTGTACCATTTAATAATTTTGTAATAATTTCTTGAGTCATATACAAGCCTATTCCTGTACCTTGTGATTGGTGCTTTGTAGTAAAATAGGGTTCAAATATTCTATCTATAATATCTTCTTGAATTCCCTTTCCATTATCATAAATTTCAATTAAAAGTGAATTATTTACATTAGATATATCAATAAATATTAATCGTCTTCCTTTTATATTTAATAAAGCATCTCTTGAGTTATTCAATAAGTTAACTAATACTTGTATAAGTTCATTTTCTAAAGATAAAATTTCCATCTCTTCAATATTTTTTATAATCTCAATATCTTTTGCCGCAAATTGTGCACTTATTAAATTTAATGTTTTCTTTAGAGTATTACTTATTTTAAATTCTGATATTTTATTTTCACTAGGACTAAAAAATAATCTAAAATCTTCAATTGTTTGTGAAAGGTATTGAGCAGAGTTATTTATTCCATCTAATGCTTGGAATAATTCTTTATCTGAAAGAGAACCCATTTCTTTTTGTATTTTAGTTCCTGTTGAAGCTGTAGAAATAGCTGATAAAGGTTGTCTCCATTGATGGGCTATATTGCTTATCATTTCTCCCATTGCAGCCATTTTACTTTGACGGTATAATAAAGTCTCTTTTTCTTCTTTTTCAATTTCTATTTTTTTTCTATCTGTAATATCTTGAATTGTTCCATAAATATTTTTGTCTGTAGAATTAAACTTTCCTTTTATATCAATCCATGCTATTTCTTTATCTAGACCTCTTTTTATTTTAAATAAACAAGAAATTTTATCTTCATTTTTCATTGCATTCTTAATTGCCAAATCTAACTCTTGCCAATTTTCTTCTGAAATAAGTTTTTTTAAAAATTTATATCCATTTTTATTTTCATGCAAAGTACTAAGACCTAAGATATTTAAAGTCTCTTTTGAAAAATAAGCTTTCATGGTTTTAACATCAAGGTTCCAATCTCCAATTTGTGCAGTTCTTTGAGCTCTTATTAATGTTTTTTGTTTTTTTTCTAATTGTGTTTTATATTTATAAAATATTTTTTCAATATACATTGAAACAAAAACAGATATTGCTAATAATATTAAAATTAATATTCCACTTATAAAAAATGAATTCATTAAATAAGCATTATATTTTTTTTCTAAAATATTTTGTTTTTCTTTTATTACTGATTCTATGTCTTTTATATTAAAACTTATTCCAATAATCCAATTCCAATCTTTTACTAATTTAAGATATGAAATTTTTTTGTATTTATTAGAATCATGGCTTATAAAAATTCCATTTTCTAACTCTTTTTTATTCTTTTCAGATAATTCTTTTAAATGTTTTGTTTCTTCTTGCTGATAAATACTTTTCCCTGAAAGTGCAAGGTATTTATTTGATAAAATTTCACCATTTTCTTCTAAAACAAATACATGTTCTTTATCTTTGTATTTCAAACTTTTTATATTTGTTAGAACTTCTTGTTTTATAATATTCTCAAAATCAACTAAATATTCACTTGATGCAATAATCCAATTATAAGGTTCAAATTTTTTGAAAAAACCCAACTTCTTATATTCTATTTTTTTATTTTCATTTTTTATTTCATACCAATTAAAGTAAGTCTCAATTTTCGATTCAACAATTTTACTAGTCTCTTGTATTAAGTAAAGACCTTTTGAATCTTTATGATTCCATATATTACTACCCTCTACTTCTGGGAATTTAGCATCTAAAATACTTATACCATTTTGTGTATAAACAAAATGATATGCTCTTCCTTTTAAATATCTTAAATCTCTTAAAGAATTTTTAATCATATTTGTAATTTCTTCTTTAGATTTTAGATTTTTATATTTATTAAAAATTCTATATGCAACTATATATGCATTTGTTACTTCATTTTTTAGTTCATATTTTAAATTTTTATCTTCACTATTTTTTCTATTATTGATTGATTGATGTAGGGTATTGACTAAGGACTTTGCATCTCTTTTTTCATTTTCTATAAATTTAGATTCAATATCTCTTTTTTCATTTTCTAAATCATTTTTATGTTTAACTGTAAGAGTACTTGTATAGACAATAGTTATTATTAATATAAATATTGAAGGAGTAAATTTGATAATCTTTAAAAGTCTATTTTCATCTATATTTTTCATTATATTACTTTAAAAGTATTCCTCTTTAAGAACTTTGTTTTTATTGTACT
>JBFHGG010000040.1:0-22320 GCA_041583235.1 Halarcobacter sp. | reverse complement strand
TAAGCCTTGAAGTTAAGACTTCAGGCTTTAGGATATTTCTTATATTTTCAAGTTTTGTATTAAGAAGTTTTAATAATTCTGAATATTCGTAAGCATCCATTAATTATTTTGCTTCTTCTGTTTTAACTATTTTTGGTTTTAAAGTTTTAATATAAGAATAGACTTCTTTCATCTTTTGACTTGTAAGCATATTTGCATAAGGTCTCATAATCATAGCATAACCTCTATCATATTCATCAATTTTATAATCTCTAATTGCTAATTGCATATCTTGAAGAGTTAAGTCAATTAATGCTCTTGAAGAGTTATATGGAGTTAAGTTAGCTTTTCCCCCATGACATGTTTGACATTTATTTATATATAATTCTTTTCCGCTTTTTGACATTCTTTCTTTAACAGCTACAATTTTAGCTGCTTTTTCTTCTTCTTTTCTTATTTCTAATCTTTGCATAATTCTTTGTTCTAATTTTTCTTCATCAAGCGAGCTTAAACTTGCTTCTTCTTTTTTGAAGATATAGATATAGTTATTTCCATTTGATGATTTTTCTATTTTAATATCATCTACACTCCAGCCATCTTTTTTCATATCTTGAACAGTTTTTGAAGATGAACATAAACCACCATCTAAGGTAGTAGATTCTATTGTTGCCATTGAAGTATGATTTTCTTTAAAACACATAGTTGTTTGTGCAAATAAAGAGGTAGAAGTTATAAGTCCTAGAGTAAGTGATGTAATTAGTTTCATTATTATCCTTTGATTTTTAAAGGATATATTTTAGCATAATTTATCTTTAGATTAATTCTGAATAATATAAATAAATTTTTGACATAAAAAAAGGTTAGAGACAAAGCCTCTAACCTTTTGTGAGTTTAGTAAATTTAACTAAGAAAAAGTCTTAGAAAGTATATTTAACTTCTACTCTTCCTCTATCAACTTTATCTACAGTAGCCTCATCATCTAATTGAGAATATCTGATATAAGTATTTAAGTTAGCAGACCATTTATAACCGATTTGAGCTAAAGCTTCAGAAACATCAGTTTTTACACCACTGTTATCATAATCACCATCAGCATAAGCAGCTCTTAAAGAAACTTTGTCAGTAACAGCATAAGATGCATCAATTGCAAATACATCCATATCTGCTCTATCTGCACTTCCTAATTGCCATAATAAATACTCAGAAGCTGTTTCTATACCATCAGTACTATTATGACCATCAATTGAACCAGAACCATCATCAGCAGTTTTAATGTATGTTAATTTAGCAGATAATGCAGCTAATTTTGCTGAAGCATATACTTTTAATGTAGAATAATCATCATTATTTGCATCTTCATCAGTTTCTGCATATTCAACACCAAGCATAACAGGTCCAACAGTAGCATCAGCTTTTAAGTTATATGAATCTAAAACATCATCAGCATCAACATATTGACCTAATAATGATACAGGACCAACAGAACCCATAGCAATTACAGAATTAATCATTGCATCTGATACTTCACTATTATAGAAAGATGCAGCACCTACAGTAAATGCACCTGCATTATATAAACCAACAATACCAGAAGCAGTTAAACCATCAGTTAGTCTTCCTGGAATTTCTTGAGTTCCTAATAATGCTGTAACAGCACCATTTGTATATTGGAAGTAATATTGATCCATGTTAAAGCCAGAAGTATTGAAACCAAGATTACTACTTCCTGGTTGCTCATCATTGTCATTGTCAATATTTATGTTTGATACAAAAGAAACATTATCATTTACAGGAACTACAGTTTTAATGTCAATGTTAACATCTTGTTCTTCACTGAAATCTGTTTTTTCTTGGATTCTGTATCTAACTTGTCCAGAAATATCTACACCTTTAATTGCTTCTTCTAAAGATCCAGCTTGTACGTTTGTTAATCCAGCAAGTGCAACAGCAGCTACTAAACTCATTTTTGCGAATTTTTTCATTTGTTCTCCTAAGTTTTGTTTAAATATCAGTTTACCGGACGCGCGAACAATCTATTGTTGTGTAAACACAAGCAATAAATACTTTTCCGGAAGACCGTTACGCAAATGATACATAAGTAAAATTTAAAGTTTTCTTAAATTACTCTTTCTGACCGAATTTAAGGGCAAATTTAAGCAGAAGTTAATATCTCATTTTATTATCTTTTTGCTATTCCAAAGTAGAATTATACAGATTGTTTAAATATATTAAGTTTTTTCTTTTATTTATTTTTTAATGAAACTATACAGTTAGTTAAAATATCAGGTTTAGAGATTTTTAGTTTTAGTTTTTTTATTTTATATTTTTTTTGCAAATACTTTTCTATATAAATGATTGCATCTTCAAGAAGTTCAAACTTTTTTTCTTTCATAATATTTTCAAGGGCTTTAGAAATTTCTGAATAATCTATAAAAGAGTCTTTGCTTTTATAATCATATTTAAAAGATAAATCAAGAACAACTCTTTGGGGAGTTATTCTTTCAAAATCAAGTATTCCAATAATACAATCAAAGGTGAGATTTTTTATTAATATCTTCATATTAATTTACTATTTTGCCTTCTTCACCTTTTACTAATCTTACAATATTTGGAATATGTTTATAATATATGATAAAAGCAATTATATACATTGGAGCATTACTTCCTACTTCTAAACCATTGTTTATAAAAATTGCACTTATTACAACTGCTGTAAGTCCAAGAAGAGATGATAATGAAGATATTTTTAAAACTTTTCCACAAAATACCCAAACAATTGCACCAATTATAGTTGGAATTGGAATTAAAACTAAAAATACACCAAGACCAGTTGCAACTCCTTTTCCTCCTTCAAGTCCAAGAAAAATAGAATAACAATGACCTAATACTGCAAGAACTGCTATTCCCCAAAGTGTAGATTGCTCTGCACCCATTGCAATAGCAATAAGTAAAACAATAGTTCCTTTAAGTGCATCTAAAATTACAGTTGCAACACTTAGCTTTTTTGCTAATGAAGGATTTGTTTCTTTTACAACTCTTAATACATTTGTAGCACCAATACTTTTACTTCCGTGTTCTTTTATATTAACACCTGCAAAAGCTTTCGCTAAAAGCATACCAAAAGGAATAGAACCAGCTAAATAAGCTGTAATAAAAAATAGAATGTTGAAGTTAAGAAGAAAATCCATTAAAAACCTTGTTTATAAATTTAAGTAAGGCATTATAGCTAATTTAAAATTAAGATTTTAGTTTTAGGAAAATAAATTCATTTCAATTGATTATAACTTAAATTTTGTTATATTCCCTCTCAATAATAAAAGAGAATATTTTAAAGGTTTACTTTGAATTTAAAAGAAGAAATTTTAAGACTAAAAAAAGAGCTTGATGTAACACTTGTTGCACATTTTTATCAAAGAGATGAAGTATTTGAATTAGCTGATATTACAGGTGATTCACTAGAACTAGCTAAAAAAGTTAAAGAAAATGCCTCAAAATATGTAGTATTTTGTGGTGTTGGTTTTATGGGAGAGAGCGTAAAAGTACTAAGCCCTGAAAAAACTGTTTTAATGCCTAAAATTGCATGTTGTGCAATGGCAAGAATGATTGATGAGGGTTATTACGAGCAAAATTTAAAGCAAATAAATGATGCGGGAATTCCAAATGAAAATATTCTACCAATTACTTATATAAATTCAAGTGCTGCAGTAAAAGCAAAAGTTGGAGAAATGGGTGGTATGGTTTGTACTTCTTCAAATGCTTATAAAATCATTGAAAAAGGTTTAGAATCAGGGAAGAAAATATTTTTTGTTCCTGATCGTTGTTTAGGTCAGAACTTTGCAAAACAGATGAAACTAAAATCTGCTGTTGTTGGTGATGGAAGTGATTTAAACGAAGCTGATATTATTTGTTATAACGGCTTTTGTTCAGTTCATCAACTTTTTACAGTTGAAGATATTGAGTTTTATAGAGAAAAGTATGATGATATTTTAATTGCTGTTCATCCTGAATGTGATCCTTCTGTTTGTGATGCTGCTGATTTTGTGGGTTCAACTTCTCAGCTTATAACATATATAAAAGAGTTACCACTTGATCAAAAGATTGCAGTTGGGACTGAATATAATATGGTAAATAGATTAAGAGATAAAAATACATATATTTTAAGTTCAACAAAACCTGAGTGTCCAACAATGAATGAAACTACCTTGGAAGATGTTTATAAAACATTAAAATCTATTGAAGATAATACTATAAGTGAAGAGACTGAAATAAAAGTTAGTGAAGATGTAACAAAGTGGGCAAGAGTAGCATTACAAAGGATGTTGGAATTATGATAAATATTAAAAAATTTGTAAAAAATGCGATTATTGAAGATAATGGAAGGGGAGATTTATTTTTTGATGTAGCTCCCAAAGGTAGATTTACAGCCCGAGTTATTGCAAAAGATGATGGTGTATTTGCAGGTGAAATTTATGCTAAAGCCTTATCAAAGACTGAAAAATTTGATTGCAAGTTTTTAAAGCATGATGGAGATAAATTAAAAAAAGGTGATATTATTGCTAAACTTGAAGGAAAAGCTTCAATTTTACTCTCATCTGAAAGAACATTTTTAAATATTTTACAACATGCAAGTGGTATTGCTACTATGGCAAATAAATTTGCTTCTTTAGTTGATGATTTAGATGTTGCTTTATTAGATACTAGAAAAACAAGACCACTTTTAAGAGATTTTGAAAAATATGCTTCTAGAATAGGAGGAGCTATTAATCATAGACTTGGACTTGATGATTGTTTAATGTTAAAAGATACTCACTTAAGAACAATTACAGACTTAAAAGCATTTATAAAAGATGCCAAAAAAAGAATTTCATGGGTTACAAAAATTGAGATTGAGTGTGAAACATTTGCTCAAGTAAAAGAAGCAATGGAAGCTGGTGGAGATATTATTATGTGTGATAATATGACACCTGAACAAATCAAAGAAGTTGTTAAATATAGAGATGAAACTCATCCCCATGTACTTTTAGAAGCTTCAGGAAATATCTCTTTGGATACAGTTAGAATGTATGCACAAACAGGTGTTGATGCGCTTAGTTCAGGAAGTATAATTCACCAAGCAACTTGGTTAGATTTCTCAATGAAGTTTGATTAGGAAAATTGACTAATTTACTATTGGTTAATTAAACAAAGGCATACTACTTAGATGAAAAAAGACTTTATTGTAAGTAACAAAATAAATATGACAGATTATTCTAGGGCTTTACAGCTTATTGAAAAAAGTAGATATATATTGATAATAACTCATGTAAATCCTGATGCAGACTCTATTGCTTCAGCTCTTGCATTATCAAATCTATTTTATGAAAATAGAATAAAACACAAGGTTTTTAATATAAGTTCTGATTTACCTAAAAACTTGGATTTTATTGAGAAGTTTGACAAAATAACTGATCAATTGCCAAAGTTTTATGATTTGGCAATATCTGTTGATTGTGGTACAAAAAAAAGATTAGGTTTTGAATTACCTTCTGAAATTCCACTTATAAATTTTGACCATCATCAATCAAATAATAGCTATGGAACTATAAATTTAGTAGATCCTATGAAAAGCTCAACAGCTGAAATAGTATATGACTTTTTTAAACATAATGGCTTATATATTACAAAAAATTCCGCAACAGCACTTTATGTAGGGATATATGATGACTCTTTGGCTTTTTCATTAGCAAGGTGTGATGAACTTACTTTTGATAAAGTAAATCATTTAGTAGAGTTTGGTGCAAATCCGGCATCTATTGCTAATCAAATGAAAAGAAGAGACTCTTTAGCCAAATATAGAATGATTCCCAAAGTTTTAGAATCTTTAGAGCTTTATGATGAAGGAAAAGTTGCAAGTATTTATGCAAAAGAAGAGTGGTTTAAAGAAACAGGTGCACATAGTAGAGATTGTGAAGATGCCTTAAATATGATTATGAGTATGCACATTGTAAGAGCTGCATTTTTTGTAAGAATTGTAGCAGGAGTATGTAGAATATCATTACGTTCAAAAGGAAAAATTGATGTTTCAAAAGTGGCTGCAAATTTTGATGGTGGTGGCCATTTTAATGCAGCAGGTTGTACGGTTGATTCATTAGATATAGAAGATGTAAGACAAAAAGTTTTAAAGGAAGTTCTTGAGACGACAAAATAATAGTTTAACAAATTTATTAACATTAATAGTTTTAGCATTAATTGTAGCAGCGGGTGTATTTATTTATTTCTCTCCTCAATTTGAAAAACAAAAACCAAAAATATCATTTGAAAATAGTGGATTTTGGAATTTAAAAGATAGTTTAAAGGTTTCTCTTTTTGATGAAAGTGGAATAAAATCATATAAAATATATTATAAAACAAAAGATAGTGAAATTATCTTAAAAAATAACACAATTAATTCAAAACAATCAAATGTAATTTTAGATATTGAAAAATTTACTTTAGATTCAAAAATTGAAAAAATTACAATAGCTATTGAAGCAATTGATAATAGTATGTGGAATTTTTTTCAAGGTAATAAATCTTATGAAGAGTTTGAGCTTACTATTGATAGAAAAAATCCCTATGCAAGAGTTTTAGTAAATTCACGAACTATAAAAAAAGGCGGCAGTGCAACAGTTGTTGTTGAAGTAAAAGATGAAAATTTAAGCGAAAAGTATATTTCATTTAATAACGAATATAAATTTGAACTTATTCCTTTTGTGAAAAAAGGTTTTTATGCTGCAATTATTGCTTGGCCAATTGATGTTGAATTCGATGATTTTAATATAGTAAATTTGGTTGCAATTGATAAAGCAAATAATGAAACAGTTACTAAAGTTCCTTTATATATAAAAGATTTAAAAATTAAAAATGATAATATTAATATTTCTAAGAATTTTATAAACAAAGTTTCTATCCCTGTATTAAGAAAGAGTGAATACGAAATTCCTTCAAATGAAGCAGATATTTTTATAAAACAAAATAGAGAGTTAAGAGCTCAAAATATTGCAACAATTAAATCTGAAACTTTAAAAAATATGTCTAAGGATTTAATCTCAAACTATAAGATAAATGCTTTTAAAAGATTAAAAGGTTCAAAAACATTTGCTGGTTTTGCAGAAAGACGACAATATTTTTATGAAAAAGAAAAAATAGATGAAGCATGGCACTTAGGAATGGATTGGGCAAGTATTAAACATGCAAGTGTGAATAGTACAAATAGTGGAGAAGTGATTTTTAATGATTATTTAGGAATTTATGGATACACAATAATAATTGACCATAAACTTGGTGTTCAATCATTATATGCACATACAAATAAATTTCATGTTCAAAAAGGTGACAAAGTATCAAAAGGTCAAAAAATTGCAGATACAGGAAGCACAGGAGCTGTGTTTGGAGATCATCTTCATTTTGGTATGTTAGTTCAAGGAATTGAAGTGAATCCCTTAGAATGGATGGATAGAGCTTGGATAAAATCTAGAGTAACAAATATTTTAGATGAAGCAAAACAAGAAATAAGTAGTATAAAATGAGACAAAGAACTATATCAAAAGCAGTAGAAATCGTAGGAATTGGACTTCATAAAGGAGTTCCTGTAAAAATGAGACTTGAACCTTTAGATTCTAATATGGGAATTATCTTTTATAGGGTTGATGCAGGAGTTACCATTCCTCTTAAAATAGAAAATGTTGTAGACACTAAAATGGCAACAGTTATTGGAAAAGATGGAGTTGTTGTTTCTACTATTGAACATTTATTATCTGCTTTATATGCTTATGGAATTGATAACTTAAGAGTTGTAATAGATAATGATGAAGTTCCTGTTTTAGATGGAAGTTCATCGGGTTATTGCATGTTAATTGATGAAGCAGGAATAAAAGAGTTAGATAAGTCTAAGAAAGCTATTAAAATCAAAAAAGAGGTAGAAGTTACAACCCCTGAAGGAAAAAGAGTTGCTCTAAAACCATCTAATCATATTATATATGATTTTTCTATTGATTTTGAACATCCTGTTATTGGTGAACAAGATTTCCATTTTGATTACTCAATTGCAGAGTACAAAGAGAATATTTCACGAGCTAGAACTTTTGGATTTTTACATGAAGTTCAATATTTAAGAAGTATAGGTTTAGCACAAGGTGGAAGTATGGAAAATGCAATTGTACTCGACCAATCAAAAGTTTTAAATCCTGAGGGCTTAAGATATGATAATGAGTTTGTAAGACATAAGATTCTTGATGCTATTGGTGATATGGCACTTTTAGGTTATACAATGGTTGGAGAGTATGATGCACATGCAGGAAGCCATCATTTAAATCATCTTTTAACAAAGAAACTTTATGAAGATGAAGCAAATTATGAGATTATTGATTTAGAAGAGGCACAAGAAGAGGCTCAAGTGTTTGAATTAGCTTATTCAAAGGTAGAGATTGACTAAAAATATGATAGAAGTTTTACTTATAAGCATTTCAAAACCTTTATTAATAGGGATTTATGAAAATAAAAAATTAATAAAAACATTTAAAGAAGAAGGTCAAACATCAGATATTTTACCAATTATTTTTAAAGAAATTTTAGAAGAATATAATATTAATAGAATGTATTATGTTAATACTCCTGGATCATATATGGCAATTAAAGTTGCATATGTGTTTTTAAAAACAATTAGTATTTCAAAAAATATTGAGTTAAAAGCTTGCTCAGGCTTTCAATTTAATAAAAACTCTCCTATTAAAGCTCTAGGTAAAAAATACTTTATTCCTAGTTCAAATAGCCAAGATGAAAACATTAAAGTAGACTTTTTAGATAATAATACTAAAATGTCAGACTTTGAATTACCTAATAATATTAATAGCATTAAATTTTTAGATAATACATTACCAATATATAATTTACCTGCAGTTTAAAAGGAAAAGAGTTGAAGATAAGCGTTCCCGCTACTAGTGCAAATTTAGGACCTGGATTTGATACATTAGGATTGGCCATTTCATTACATAATCAAGTTATTATAAAGCCATCAAAATTTCATAGCGTTTCATTAAGAGGCGAGGGGTCTAACAATCCTGTATTAAAAGACAATAATATGTTTATTGCTATTTTTAATGATTTTTATCATAATTTATCACATAAAAAAAGACATTTTAGATTTGAGTTTCATAATGAAATTCCACTTTCAAGGGGATTAGGAAGTTCATCAGCTGTTATTGTTTCAGCAATTGCTAGTGCTTATGCAATAGAAGGTATAAAACTTGAAAAAGAAAAACTTCTAAACTTGGCACTTGCTTATGAAAATCATCCTGATAATATAACTCCTGCTGTTATGGGTGGATTTAACGTTGCAACTGTTCAAGACAATGAAGTAAAGTTTATTAAAAAAAATATGCCAAACTCTTTAAAAGCAATTGCAGTAATTCCAAATAGACCAATGTCTACTCAATTATCACGTAAATCTCTACCTTATAAATATTCTAAAGAAGATGCAATTTTTAATATTTCACACTCTTCTTTATTAACAGCTGCTTTTATAAGTCAAGACTGGGAAATGTTAAAATCTGCATCTTTGGATATGTTTCATCAAAAATATAGAATGAAACAAATGCCAGAATTATTTGATGTACAAAAAACTTCACTAAAAAGTGGATCTTTAATGAGCACTTTATCAGGATCTGGTTCTACTCTTTTTTCACTTTGTTATAATGAAGATGTACAAAGAATTGAAAAAGAATTAAAGAAGAAATATCCTCATTTTAGAGTAATATCTAGAGGTTTTGACAATGACGGAGTTGTTGTTGAAGATTAATAACTATACAATTAAGTAAAAAGTAGGTATAATATTGGCTATTTTGAAAAAACCTATTAGAACTTGTGTAATTTGTCGAGGTAAATTTGAACAAAAAAAATTACTTCGTCTAAAATGTAAAGATAAAAAACTTGTACCATTTGATAACAATGGCAGAAGTTTTTATATCTGTAATGATTGTATTTCAATTCTAGAACATTCGCAAAACAATCAAAAAGATTACAAAAGAATAGAAAAATCTCTCTATAGAGAGTGCAGAAATAAAGACAACTATATAGGACAACTTAAGGAGATATTAACGCATGTCAGATAACGTAAGAGTGTATGAAATTGCTGAAGAGGCGGGAGCAAGCAGTAACGAAGTAATTACCAAAGCCAAAGATTTAGGTGTAGAACTTAAATCACCTCAAAGTACAGTTTCATTCGAAGATGCAGAAGAAATTGCAAACTATATTATGACTGGTAAAAGTGCTAAACTTCCAAAAAAACCAGCTGCTAAAATAAAAAAAGCAGAACCTAAAACAGAGATAAAAGAAGTTAAAACTAGTGAAACTGAAGTTAAAGCTTCTGAACCTGAAGCAAAAGTAGTAAGTGAAGTTAAAACTAAAGAAGAAGCTAAGCTTAAAGAAGAGAAGCAAGTTGAAGTGAAGGCTGAAGTAAAAGTTGAACCTGAAGTAAAAACAGCAACAGAAGAGAAAAAAGAAAGTGCTGAAGCTAAACCTGCGCCAACTATATCTCCTAAGAAAATTATTCCTAAAAGAAGAGGATTAAAAATTGTTAAGAAAAAGAAACCAAAAGAAGTGGTTCCTACTCCTACAATTAATAATAATCCAACTTCTGTTCCTGGTCAACAACCTAAAAAAGCAATGAAATCTTTAAGTGAAATTCTTGGTGGAAATGATAATTCTAAAAAAGAAGAGCTTACAAGTACAAAAACATCACTTAAGAAAAAAGAGAAAAAGAAAGCAGTTGCTAGATCTCATGATCATGGAAAAGTAATTGAATTAGAAAGATCTCATAAAGAAGATTATAGTAATAACAATAATAGCAGAAGCGATGAATCACTTTTAGGTGAAGAAGTTGTTTTACTTGATATGGGATTAACAGATACATCTAAACTTTTTGAAGAGAATAAACCTCAAAATAATGATAAAAAACAAACAAGATCTTCTAGACCTGCTGCTTTTGGAAATAGACCACAAGGTTTAAAAAGAGGTAAGAGAAAGAAAAGAATAAAAAGAGTTGAAGAAGAAATAGAAATTACAAATATTACTATTCCTGAAGATATTAGAGTATATGAATTTGCAGAAGCTTGTGGAAAAACAGCATCTGATGTAATTTCAGTATTATTTGGTCTTGGAATGTTAGTTACTAAAAATGACTTTTTAAAGCAAGATGAATTAGAAATTCTTGGTGAAGAGTTTGGAATTGAAGTTGAAGTTAAAGATGCATTAGAAGATGTTAATTATGTTGAAGAGTATCTTGATGAAGATTCTGATGACTCAAACCTTGTAACAAGACCTCCTGTTGTTACAATTATGGGACATGTTGACCATGGTAAAACTTCTTTACTTGATAAAATTAGAGAATCAAAAATTGCAGCAGGTGAAGCTGGTGGAATCACACAGCATATTTCATCTTATACAATTACAAAAAATGATAAACAAATCACATTTGTGGATACTCCAGGACATGCCGCTTTCTCAGCAATGAGAGCAAGAGGAACTAGTGTTACTGATGTTGTTATTATCGTTGTTGCTGCTGATGATGGTGTTATGCCACAAACAGAAGAAGTTATTTCTCATGCTAAAGCATCTGGATGTCCTATAATTGTTGCAGTTAACAAAATGGATAAAGAGAGTGCTAACATGGATATGGTTAAAGCACAAATGGCAGAAAAAGAGATGACACCTGTTGATTGGGGTGGAGATATTGAGTTTATTGGAGTTTCAGCACACACTGGAATGGGAATAGATGATTTACTTGAAAATATTCTTTTACAAGCAGAACTTTTAGAGCTTAAAGCTGATCCTACTGCAAAAGCTAAAGCATCTGTTGTTGAATCTTCTTTAGAAAAAGGAAGAGGACCAGTTGCTACTGTTATTGTACAAAATGGTGAACTTAAAATTGGTGATAATATTGTTTGTGATACTACTTATGGTAGAGTTAAAGCAATTACTAATGATATGGGTAAACCTGTTAAAAAACTTGGACTTTCAGAAACTGGAAATATATTAGGTTTAGGTGATGTTCCTGCTGCTGGTTCTGTTATGGTTGCTCAAGATTCTGATAAAGAAGCTAGAGAAATTGCAACAACAAGAGCTGAACACGCACGTGCTAAAGAACTTTCTAAATCTACAAAAGTTTCATTAGAAGAGATGAGTGGATTGATTGCTGAAGGTAAAATTAAACAACTTCCTGTAATTATTAAAACAGATGTTGGTGGTTCTTTAGAAGCTATTAAAGGTTCATTAGAAAAAATCCAAAATGAAGAAGTAAAAGTAAAAGTAATTCACGCAGCAGTTGGTGGAATTACTGAATCTGACTTAGTTTTAGCTGGTGCATCTGAAGGATGTATTATATTAGGATTTAATGTTAGACCTACAGGTTCTGTTAAACAAAAAGCAAAAGCTGATGGTGTTACTATTAATACTTATTCTATTATCTATGACTTAATTGATGATGTGAAAGATGCATTATCTGGAATGATGTCTGCTGTTATTAGAGAAGAGAATACAGGTCAAGCAGAAGTTAGAGATACATTTGTTGTACCAAAAGTTGGAACAGTTGCAGGTTGTTTAGTAACTGATGGTAAAGTAATCAGAGGTGGAAAAGCTAGAATTATTAGAGATGGTGTTGTTACTTATACAGGTAAAATTTCAAGTCTAAAAAGATTTAAAGATGATGCTAAAGAAGTTGCTAATGGTTATGAGTGTGGTATTATGTTTGATAAATTCAATGATATTAAAGTTGGAGATTTCATTGAAACATTTATTGAAATCGAAGAAAAAGTTCATATTGACGGCTAGTGAGTTAAAATTTGAAAAGTATTAATATACAAAGAACTGAATCTTTATTAATGGAGTTAGTTCCTGAAGCATTATCTACATTAAGTGATAGCAGAATTAACTCTTTACCAATTACAGGAGTTAACTGTAAAAATGGTAAATATGATGCTATTGTTTATTTTGATGGAAGTGATTTTGAACAAAAAGAAATTCCATCAGTTATATCAACTTTAACAAAAGCAAACGGAAGAATAAAAACTTATGTATTAGCTAGTACGGGTTGGTATAAATGTCCTACCTTTAAATTTGTTAATGACACTTCATTGGAATCTTCAAGAAACATTGAAGATTTATTTAGACAAATAGAGAAAAGTAAAAAGAGTGAGTCATGAATTTAGAAGAATCTATTGAAATAGCAGTACGTGGTTGTGATGCAGAACTTTATGATATTGTTACAACAAAAGAGAATAGTACAAATATTTTTAGGGTTTTAGTTACGCAAAAAGGTGGAATTTCTTTAGATAAATGTGCAGAAATATCAAGAATGATTTCTCCTATTTTAGATATTGATGAGCCTATGCATGGAAATTATACTTTAGAAGTAAGCTCTCCTGGTATTGAAAGAAAATTAAAAAGAGTAGAACACTTTATCGCATCTATTGGTGAAAAAGTAAAAGTTAAAGATTTTGAAAAAGATATTATCAAAGGCGAACTTATAAGTGCTGATGAAAATGAAATAAAAGTAAAAACTGAACATGGTGAAGAGATAATTACTTATGATGAAATTTCTTCTGCTTCTACATATTTTGAATGGTAAGATTTAAATACTAAAATTAAAAAGGAAGTTGTTATTGCAACTTCCTTTTTTTTTATCTAAAAATTAGAAAATTAAAAAAGTGAGAATATATGAAGATAAATGATAATTTTTATATGAAACTAGCAATTGATGAAGCTTGGAAATACCAGTTATTAACTTATCCAAATCCTGCTGTTGGCTGTGTTGTTGTTAAAAATGGTGAAATATTAGCTATTGAAGCACATAAAGAAGCAGGGCAAGCCCATGCTGAAGTTAATGCTTTAAAAGCGGCATATGTTAAGAAACATACAAATGATAGATTAAAAATGAAAAATTCTGCTAATGATATTCATGAATATTTAATAAAAAATCATAATGACTTTTTTAATGATTGTGAAGTTTATGTCACATTAGAACCGTGTAATCATATAGGAAAAACACCATCATGTGCTAATCTTTTAAAAGAGTTAAAACCAAAAAGAGTGATTATAGGCCATGAAGATATAAATAAAGAAGCCTCAGGTGGAATACAAACGCTAAAAGATGCAAATATAGAACTTAGTACTAATTGTATGAGAAAAGAAGCTTATGACCTTTTATATCCATTTATTAAATGGACAAGTAAAACTTTTGTATTTTACAAAATGGCACAAACTTTAAATGGATGTATAGATGGAAATATATCATCAAATCAAGCAAAAGCATATGTTCACGCATTAAGAGATAAATCTGATTTAATGTTAATAGGCGGAAATACAGTTAGAATTGATAAACCAACATTGGATGCAAGATTTATAGCTGGGCGTGCGCCTAATATAATGATTTATTCAAAAAATAAAATCTTTGATAATAATATTCCGCTTTTTAAAATTCCTAATAGAGATGTAATAATAAGCAATGACTTATTTAAACTACTTGACCATAAACTTGTAATGGTTGAGGGTACATATAATTTGATGGAAATAATTAAAGAAAGAATTGATTATATAGTTTTATTAGTTAGTCCTAAAATAAGAAAAGGTGTAAATGCCATAAATGAAATTGATATGGATTTTGAAATTATTCATGAGAATTATATAGGTGAAGAAAAAATCATATTTCTTAAAAGAATTGAAAAAAGTTGATTAATATTTAATAGTGTAGTACAATTACATATACCTTTTTTTAAGGAGGGTAGTATGAGATTGATTTTTTATCTTCTTTTCATATTCTTTTTTTCAATAATTTTAAATGCAAATAATGTATTGCATATAAAAATCGATGATGCTATCTCCCCTGCAACTTCAAAATATTTAAAAGATGCCCTTGTGCAAACTTCAAAAACAAATAGTAAACTAATGATAATTGAACTTAATACTCCAGGTGGATTATTATCCTCAACTAGAGAAATGATACAAGATATTTTAAATAGTAAAATTCCAATTGCAGTTTTTGTTTCGCCAAAGGGAGCAAGAGCTGCAAGTGCTGGAACTTTTATTACTTATGCTGCAAATATTGCAGCTATGGCACCAGGTACAAATATTGGTGCAGCAACTCCAGTTAATTTAGTGCAGATGCCAAAAATTAATGATAATAAAGAGATAAAAAATATAAAAAATTCTATGGAAAAAAAAATATTAAATGATACCAGTGCTTTTATAAAAAGTATTGCAGAGCTTAGAAAAAGAAATATTGATTGGGCTTTGGATGCAGTTAAAGAAGGAAAAAGTATTTCTGCAAATGAAGCACTTAAAATTAATGTAATTGATTTTATAGCAGAAGATATTAATGAATTAATTAAAAAAATAGATGGAAGAATAGTTAAGATTGATAATAAAGATATTAAAATTGATCTTAAAAATGCGAATATAATATTTTTTTCTGCCTCTTGGAAAACAAAATTATTAATGGTAATTTCAAATCCTAATATTGCATATATATTTTTAATACTTGCTATATATGGAATACTATTTGAGATGTTAAATCCAGGTGCTATATTTCCAGGAGTTATAGGTGTTACATCAGCTTTGATTGCTCTATATTCATTAAATATATTACCTTTTAATTATGTTGGATTACTTTTGATTATTCTTGGAATTTCTTTAATGATTATGGAATTATTTATTAGTGGTTTTGGAATAATGGGAATAGCTGGTGTTATTGCATTTGTTTTTGGTTCAATTATGTTATTTGATGAAAAAACATTAGGAACAGGAATCTCTTTGCCTTTAGTAATTGCTTTTTCAATTATTTCACTTCTTTTATTTATTTATTTATTAGGCTTTTTAATAAAAAGTAGGAGTAATAAAGTAATAAATGGATTAAATACAATGATTGGATTAAAAGCTATTGTTATGGAAGTTAATGATGGCACATATAAAATTTCATGTAATGGAGAGCTTTGGAATGCAAAAAGTAGTGAAAAATTTAATGTTAATGATGAAGTTGAAATTAAAAAAATAGTGGGATTAATTGCCCAAATAAGGAGTATAAAATGATTTCATATACAGTTTTATATATAATAGGATTGATAATTGCATTATTAGTAATTTCAATTAGAATACTGCGAGAGTATGAAAGAGGTGTTGTTTTTACTCTTGGAAGATTCACAGGAGTAAAAGGGCCTGGGCTAATAATTATTATTCCAGGAATACAACAATTTGTTAGAGTAGATTTAAGAACTGTTGTTTTAGATGTTCCATCACAAGATGTGATATCACATGATAATGTTTCCGTTCATGTAAATGCTGTTGTATATTTTAGGGTTCTTGATCCTCAAAAAGCAATTATTCAAGTTGAGAATTTTCATATGGCTACAAGTCAATTGGCACAAACAACATTAAGATCGGTTTTAGGAGGACATGAATTGGATGAAATGCTTTCTGAACGTGAAAGGTTAAATTCTGATATACAAAATATTTTGGATAAGCAAACAGACATCTGGGGCATAAAGATATCTAATGTTGAAATAAAACATATTGATTTAGATGAAAGCATGATTAGAGCAATAGCAAAACAAGCAGAAGCAGAAAGAGAGAGACGTGCAAAAGTAATTAATTCAAAAGGAGAGTTAGAAGCTAGTGAAAATCTTTTAGCAGCAGCAAATATTATTAGTCAAAACTCTCAGGCAATTCAGTTAAGATACTTACAAACTTTAAATGATATTTCAAGTGATAAAACAAATACAGTTATTTTCCCTTTTCCTAGTGAATTAAAGACTATATTTGGTGTAAAAGAGTAATGAGAATTTTAGTTTATAATTGTATCAAAGCTAAAAAATAAGCTTTATCGAAGTATTTCAACGATAAAGCTTGAATTTTTTATTTAACTTTTTCTATATATTCACCAGTTTTTGTGTCACATTTAATAATGTCACCTTCAATTAAGTGAAATGGTATTTGAACAACAGCCCCACACTCTAAAGTAGCAGGTTTTTTACCACCTTGTGAATCACCCTTAAAGTTTGGAGGAGTTTCAACAATTGTCATTTCAACAGTTGCAGGTGGTTCTACAGTAATTGCTTCACCTTTAAAAAACATCATATCAACATTCATTCCATCAATAATCCATTTTTCAGTATCACCTACTTGTTCGTAAGTAAGACCTATTTGATCATAAGTGTCTGTGTCCATAAATTGTAACATTTCACCATCATCATATAAAAATTGCATTGTTTTTTGTTGTAAATCTGGAATTTCAAATTTATCGCCTGCATGAAATGTTTTTTCAATAGTTTTTGCATTAAGATAGTTTTTGATTTTACATCTTACAAATGCAGCACCTTTACCAGGTTTAACATGTGCATAATCTGTAATTCTATATGGAATACCATCCACTTCAATTTTCAAACCTTTTTTTAAATCACTCATTCCTAAAGCCATAATTACTCCTTAAATTTCTGCATAAGCAACTGCAATAGCAGCTTCTATATTACTTATTTCTTCTAAAACTTTTGCATTAATTGAATTATCTACTAAAATAATCGCAAGAGCATCATTCTTTTTACCACGAGCAAGTCTAAAGTCAGAAATATTTATACCTTTATCACCTAAAAGTTTCCCAACATTTCCAATTACACCAGGAACGTCATTATTTCTCATAATAATCATTTTACCCTTAGGTTCAATATCAAAATCAAAACCATCAAGTTCAATTATTCTTTGAACATTATCATCAAATACAGTTCCTGAAATAGTATTTACTCTTTTTTCAGTTGTAATTTTTATTGTAACTTTATTGCTATACCCACTGCTATAATCAATTTCAGAAGTTTCAAATTTAATACCTTTCTCTTCTGCTAAGAAAGTAGCATTTACATAATTTACTTCGTCACCAGCACTAACACTTAAAGCTCCAACAGTAGCAAAGGTACTTAAAGAATCTAAATACTCTTTAATTTCACCTTGAGCACAAACTGAAATAGTTCTAATTGCTGATTTATCAAGTTGTGCAGATAAAAATGCCATTTTTTGTGTAAGTTCAATATATGGCTTAACAAATGATGGAATTTTACTTTCATCAATCGGTAAGTTAAGAGCATTTGGATATGAGATTCCTCTAGCAGATTCAATAGCATTCTCAGCTGCTTGTGTTGCAATTTTTCTTTGAGATTCTCTAGTATTTGCACCTAAGTGAGCAGTTACAGTGATATTTGGTAAATCTAAAAGTTTATTATCTGTAGCTGGTTCTTTAATAAATACATCAATTCCAGCCATTGCAATTTTACCTGAGCTTAGGTTATTATATAATGCATCTTCATTATATAATCCACCTCTAGCACAGTTAATTAAGATAACACCATCTTTCATTTTTGCAATTTCTTCTTCACCAATCATATCGATTGTTTCTTTATTTTTTGGTGTATGAATTGTAATAATATCACAAGATAAAATATCTTCAAATGAAGTTGCGTATTCAACACCCAAATCAGTTGCTTTTGTTGAAGGAATATATGGATCGTATGTTACTACATCCATTTCAAATGATTTAGCTCTTAATGCAACTCTATGTCCGATGTTACCAAAACCGATAACACCTAGTTTTTTACCATAAAGTTCGTTTCCATACCAATCTTCTCTTTTCCAGATTCGGTCAGATTTTAATTGATTATGTGCATAAGGAAATTTTCTCATACAAGAAAGCATGTGAGCCATAGTTAATTCAACAGCTGCAATAGTATTAGCAGTAGGAACATTCATTGCAATGATTCCTCTTTTACTACAACCTTCCATATCAACATTATCATAACCAACACCAGCTCTAATAATAGCTTTTAAGTTAGTTGCTGCGGATAAAAATCTTTCATTTACATCAGTAGATGATCTTGTAATTGCCACATCTGCATCTTTAATTACATCTAATAATGCAACTTTATCAATGTCTGCAGCGTAAACATAGTTTACATCTTCCGTATTTTTTAAGATATTTAATCCATCTTCGTGGATATGGTCACAAACTACAATCGTATGCTTACTCATTTTGCTAATTTCCTTATCTATTTAATTTGATCTTTTAATAAATCACCAAGAGTCATTCCTGAATCATCATTAACAGCGTTAAGAACTTCTCTTTGTTGTTGTTGCTCTAATCTTTTTACTGATAATCTAACTCTGTTTTTTCTAGTATCAATATTTACAACAACAGCTTCTAATTCATCACCAATATTTACTTCTTCAGCAACTAGTGGTCCAAAGTCTTCTGTTCTAATAAGACCATCTAAATTATCTTCTAATTTAATGAAAATACCGAAGTCTTTTTTATCTTTAACTGCACCTTTAACAATATCACCCATTTTATGAGCATTTTGGAAGTTTTTAGCAGGAGAATCAGCAATTTCTTTAACAGATAAAGAGATATTTTCTTTTTCTCTATCTATTTTGATAATTTTAACTTGAACTTCATCACCTTTTTTGTAAAGTGTTTTACATTTAGCGTTTGATTCCCAAGATGCTTCTTCATTATGTAATAATCCATCAACATCACCAATAGTAACAAATGCACCAAAGTCAGTTAAAGTAGCAATTTTACCAGTTATTACATCACCAACTTTATTCTCTTTAGTGAATTTTGCAAATGGTTTTTCTTGTAAGTTTTTAAGAGAAACTCTTAATCTTTTTTGCTCAACATTTAGTTCAATAACTTCAACATTTATCTCTTCACCTAATGTTAATAAATCTTTTGGATTTTTAAGATTTTTATTCCATGAAATTTCAGAAATATGTAATAAACCTTCAATATCATTTCCTAAGTCAACAAATGCACCATATGATTCAAAATTAGAAACAGTTACAGTAATAGTATCTCCCACTTCTAATTCATCTTTAATCTCTTCCCATGGATTAGATAAAGCAGCTTTAATAGATAATGATAAGTGTTGTTTAGTTTTGTCATAAGATAATACAACAACAGAAACTTCATCACCTTCGTTGTAGTAATTAGATGGATTAACAGGACCTTTGTATGAAATCTCATTGTAATTAACAAGACCATCAATTCCACCTAAGTCAATAAACATACCGTAAGAAGTAATTTTCTTAACAATACCATTTACAGCTTCATTTCTTTCTAAAATTTCATTTACTTTTGAATCTTTTTCAATTTTAGCTTCTTCAATTAATTTTTTTCTAGAAACAATGATTGAGTTTTGTGCAGCATTCACTTTTAAAACTTTTGCTTTAACTTTTTTACCAACTGCTCCAAAAGCTTTTAAGTAAGATTGAGCCATTGGCATAAAGTATTCTAAACCACTCTCATCTTCAATAATAAATCCACCTCTTTGTTTAACAGAGATAATTTTACCTTCAATTGTAATATTTTCAACATCTTCACCATGTTCTTTTACAAATGCATCAAATTTTTCTTTTTGTAGAACTTTTTTGTAAGAAATAGAAGGTCTTTCACCTTTTGTTCCCATTAACATAACAGGGATTGTATCACCCTCTTTGAATAGTACTTCACCATTTACAGTGATTTCTGATAGATATAATCTACCTTCAATTTTTTGACCAACGTCTACAAGTACATTATCACTAGTAATTTCTACAATTACACCATCAACTACAGAGTTATTTTCAGCATTCTCAAAAGACTCATTTAGCATTTGCTCAAAGTCAAAGTCTTCACCAATTTCAATATCTTCGATACCCATTTTATTCCTTCGTATTAACCGTTTTTTATTAAATGGTGATGATTATATCGAAATTTTACTTAAAGGAAATAAATTAGTATTTTTCTATTTTGCTTACAACTTGTTGAATAATCCAGTCAGGTGTTGATGCACCGGCAGTTATACCACATAATTTTTTATCAATAAACCATGAGTCCTCTAGCTCTTCGGCATTCTCAATTAGATAAGAGTTTTCACAATTTTCAAGACATATTGAGTGTAATTGTTTTGTATTCGAAGAATTTTTACCTCCAATTACAATCATTAAATCAACTTCATTTGATAGCTCTCTTGCGGCATCTTGATTTTCAAAAGTTGCATCACAAATTGTATTAAAAACTCTTACTTCTTTATTTTTTAAAATTAAAGTATTTACAATTTCTAAATAAACCTCTTTTTTCTTAGTAGTTTGTGCTACTGTAGCAATTTTATCATGCTTAAAATTTATTTTATCTAAATCTTTTGCTTCTAATATAACATGAACATCTTCTTGATTTTTACCATAAGATTTTACACCTTTAACTTCAGGATGCTCTTCATCTCCAAAAATTACAATTGAATAATTATCTTCAGACATTTTTTTTACAATTTGCTGAGGAGTTGTAACAAAAGGACAAGTAGCATTTATTACTTTTGCATTTTTTGCTCTTAAATCTTTTAAATCTTGTTTTGGTATTCCATGGGTTCTAATGATTATTGTATCATTATCTTTTACCTCGTCAAGTTCTCTATAAAGTCCTACTTTATAGTCATTTTTCAATCTATTTATTTCATCTTTATTGTGAATTAAAGGACCCATAGTTGCAGAGTTTTCATAACCTTCAGCTATTTTAATTGCTCTTTTAACTCCAAAACAAAATCCGTAATTAGAAGCTAACTTTACCTTCATTTTTTAAATCCTTATGCTTATACTTCTTTTAGACTCTAAGAGAGTCTAGAATTTCTTTAAAATTTGGAAAAGAGGTTAAGATACAAGCTGTATCTTCTATTTCCATATCACAAACAAGTCCTGCAATTGAAAAACTCATTGCAATTCTATGATCTCCATGTGAGTTTATTGTAGCTTTATTTAAGCTTCCACCTATAATTTCATAGCCATCTTCAACCTCTGTATAGTTAACACCACATTTTTCCAAGTTTGAAACAACTGCTTTAATTCTATCACTCTCTTTTACTCTTAATTCTTGAGCATTTTTTACTAAAGATTTTCCCTTTGCCAAAGACATTGCAATTGAAAGAGCAGGTAGCTCATCTATTAGCCATGATATATGGTTTTCAACAACAACACCATTTAACTCTTTATATTTTACTTCTATATCACCAATAGGTTCATAGATATTTTCTTTTTCAATAAAGTTAACTTCTGCACCCATTCTTTTAAGAACTTCATATGCTCCAATTCTTGTAGGATTTAAAGTAACATTTTTTATTAATACTCTAGAGTTTGGAGTAATAGCAGCTGCTACTGCAAAAAAGAAAGCAGATGAAGGATCTGTTGGAACTGTAATATCAAGGGGTCTTAAAGGACCTGTTAATGGATGAATATTTATAAATCCATCTTTATCACTTTCTATTTTTG
>JBFHGG010000039.1:0-22344 GCA_041583235.1 Halarcobacter sp. | reverse complement strand
ATGGAGACAACCCCTTGCTGCAATTTCTGCTACAACCAATAATTTATTAATTAAAATGATGATACATGATTCTGTTGATAAAAATGTTTTTGAACATGAATTAGAATTAATTACTGAATATTCTCAATACTTATCTTCAACAATTGATGATTTTAGGAACTTCTTTAAAACAAATAAAGAGAAAGATCATTTTGATTTAGAATTGATTATTAAAAAGTCATTAAATATAATAAAAACTTCTTTAGAATCAAATAACATAAGTTTAAGTACTGACTTTAAATCAAAAATATCTTTATATTCCTATTCAAATGAATTACAACAAGTAATACTAAATATTCTTAAAAATGCAGAAGATGTTTTAGTAGAGAAAAAACAAGAAAATAAAAAAATATCAATATCTACTTATAAAAAAGATAATATAACTGCTGTAATCAAAATAGCTGATAATGCAGGAGGAATAAATGAATCAATTATTAATAAAATATTTGATCCATATTTTTCTACTAAAAATAAAAAAAATGGTACAGGTCTTGGTTTATATATGAGTAAAATAATTATTAATGAACATTGTGAAGGAAATTTAAAAGTTATAAATCAAGAAGGTGGTGCAACTTTTTTAATTGAATTACCAATAAATAATGATATAAAGGAAATAACAAATGCAAACTGATTTTAAAGAATTAATAAGTTATAGTCATAAATTAAAAGTACTTTTTATAGAAGATAATGAAGAAGTAAGAATGCAATTGTTAAAACTACTTGAAAATTTCTTTTCAGATATACAAATCGAATGTGATGGACTAAATGCATATGAAAACTATATTAAAAACCCTAATAAATATGAATTAATTATTACTGATTTAAGTATGCCAAAGTTAGATGGAATTGAATTATCAAAAAGAATAATGGAAAAAAATCCTAATCAATTAATTGTAGTAATTTCAGCACATACAGAATCTGAAAAATTATTAAAACTAATAAATATTGGTATATATAAATTCCTTAAAAAGCCTGTTGATTATAAAGATTTAGTAAGCACACTTTCTTCTATTGTATATAAAATAAAAAGAGAAAAAATTTACCATGAATTAGAAAATAGAATCGAATGTATAGAGAATGATAATGAAGAATTAAGTAAATTAGCAAGTACTGATAAATTGACATCTTTGTACAATAGGCATTTCATAGATACAGTTTTAAATCAAAAATTTAATAATAAACAAAAAAAAGAATTTTCTATTATATTTATAGATATAGACAATTTTAAAAATATAAATGATACATATGGACATCTAACAGGTGATAAAATTCTAATAGAATTTTCAAATATATTAAAAAACAATATTAGAAAAAACGATATTTTAGGACGATGGGGAGGAGAAGAATTTATCATTATTTTAGATAAAACTACTATTCATACTACAAAAGATATTGCAGAAAAACTAAGAGAAGCTATTGAACTAAGTAATTTTAGGGAGATAGGCAATCTTACTGCGAGTTTTGGCTTATCTACATATGAAGAGAATGATACTATTAATTCTTTAGTACAAAAAGCTGATTTTAGTCTTTATAAAGCAAAACAAAATGGAAAAAATTCAATATGCTTTATAAAGAATTTAAATGAATATTAAAAAAGTTAAAAAGATTAAATCTCTTCTAACTTTTTATCATACTGTTCATTAATTTCATCAAGTTTTAACTGCTCTTCTTCTAATTTTTCAAACTGTTCTTCAACCTCTTTTTCATGTTTAATTACAATTTGTGAAAGTTCTATTACTTTTGAATTATCTCCTGCATTAGAAACTTGTATGAGTTCAGCTTGCTCTTTTTCTATTAAGTCTTCTACTTTTATAATTTGGTTTTCTAATTTTTCTATCTCTTTTTTTAAAGGATTTGTTAACTTATTTCGTTCTGTAATCAGAGCTGCTCTTAGTTTTTTATTCTCTTTTTTATTTACTTTTGGAACTTCTTTTATTTTTTCCTCTGCTTCTTCTTCATCCCAACCAATTTTTTCTAAAAACTCATCATAAGTTCCATCAAAATAACTAGCTCCTTGTTTAGCAAAAACAATAAGTCTATCACAAACTTGTCTTAGTAACTCTTCTGAGTGGGTTACAATTATACATGAACCATCAAAGTTTTTAACGGCTTTTGTTAAAGCATCAATTGATTGCATATCAAGATGGTTTGTAGGCTCATCTAGGAATAATAAATTAACTTCTCTAGCTAAAATCTGACCCAACATAACTCTAGATTTTTCCCCACCTGAAAGTAATGATATTTTCTTTTTAGCATCATCACCACTAAACATCATTCCCCCACAAATGCTTCTAACATTAGCTTCTGAAAGTTTTGGATTTCCTATATAAATTTCATCCATAATTGTACTATTAGGATTTAAATGAGAAATATTAGTTTGTCCAAAATGGGCAAAAGTTGTTGTACCATGATAATCAACTACACCACTTAATTGTTTTAATTCACCTGCTATTGTATTAAGTAAAGTTGACTTTCCCTTTCCATTTTTCCCTATAATTCCTAAGGTTTCGCCTTTTTTTAAGGAAAATGTAATATCTCTAAAAAGTATATTATCTTCACTATATCCAAAACTTAAATTTTTTACATCTAATAATACTTTTGCAGGAGTTTCTTTAAAATTAAAATCAAACTCTAAAGTAGCTTCATCAACTAAAGAATCTATATCATGCATTTTTTCTAATAATTTTACTTTTGATTGTGCTTGTGAAGCTGTTGAAGCTCTAGCTTTATTCTTAGCAATAAAATCTTCTAACTCTTTTCTTTTTTTATCTTGAGAGATTTTTTGTTTTTCATAGTGTTCATCATTAGCTTCTAGTTGAAGATAAAACTTATGAGAATTTCCTGAAATTAAAAACAGATTTCTTCTTATAATTCCCATTGTGTGAGTTGTAATACTATCCATAAAATTTCTATCATGGGTAATAAGTATAACTTCTCCCTCAAAACTCTTTAGAAAGTTTTTTAACCATCTTAAAGACAAAATATCAAGGTAGTTTGTAGGCTCATCAAGAAGTAATAAGTTTGGTTCTGAAATAAGAAGTTTTGCAAGGTTTATTCTAATTTGATAACCACCTGAAAAAGATAAAGGATCTTTATTTAAATCCTCTTCTGTAAATCCAAGTCCAAATAACATTTTTTCTACTTTATAAATAGAGAATTTATCATCTTCACTAAGAGCAAGTGCAGTCTCTTCACGCAAGGTTTTTTCTGTAAATTCAAGATGTTGTTTTAAAGCGCCTATTTTATAATTTTTAGGAATTAAAATTTCACCTTCATCTGCTGTATCTTCACCCAAAATAAGTTTAAAAAGTGTTGATTTTCCACTTCCATTTCTTCCTACTAAACCTACTCTATTCCCTGTATTCATTCTAAAATCCAAATTAGAAAAAAGCTCTTTTTCCCCAAAATGTTTTGATATATTTGATAATTGAATCATATTACTCTTTTTATATTTGTTAAATTATTTTAATTTTTGATTATATGATATTATGAGTTACAAGCTTATTATTATAATTTAGAAAAAGGCATTTTTTTATTAAAGCCAATAAATAATATATCTATTGGCCTAATTATATTTATTCTTCATTCAACCAAGCATTAGCTTCATTTATATCTTCAAAAGTTTTCACTTCTCCACTTATAAACCAAGCACCAATTTTAGAAGCTATATCTTGCCATTTTTTATGGCCATAAATTGCAATTTTATTAAACTTATTTCCATGTTTAAATGCAAGTTTTAAATCATCCCAGGCAGCTTCAAGTTCCCAACCTTCAAGGCGTTCTATATCTATTAAAATATTTACTTTTGGATTTATAAGTTTTTCTAAAGTAGAATCAATAATTGGTGTAAAGTTTTCATAATCATTGTGAGTTAAGACTCCAATTGCTTTAAATTTTATAAAAACATTATTTTGATTTGTTTTACAAGAAAAGAATAATCCATGAGTTACATAATCATCATCAATAATCCATGATTTAGCTTTTCCTAATTGCTCATAATCAAAATTTTTAATTTTTGCTTTTATAAAATGACTTGCGATTTTTTCTCCAAAACTACCAATTATAGAATCAGTTACAAAGGCTATATGAGAGACTTTTTCATGATGCTCATTTACAAATTTTAAATGACTTAGAAAAGATGAGAAAGAGTCCCAAAAAGGAAATTCTTTAACATAAATTATAATTCCTTTTAAATTTCCATTCTTTGTTATATAAGGGTCAATTATCCTTTTAGCAGTTATAAAATCTATTTCTTGAAGTTTGTCATTAGGTTCAAAAACTGCTATTGAATCTTTTTCATACAAATTTATTTTTAACATAACATACTCCTTTAATATATTCTTGCCTAATTAATTATAGCACTTTTTATTTTTAAAAGAGATATTAAATTATTTTATTTTTATATCTTAAATTATAGAACTTTAGAGAGGTACAATGTTTCTTCATAATTTTAAGGAAGAAAAAAATCCAAGGTACACTTAAAAACACTAAACCAAAAATGAAAATATCTTTTTCAATTTCAAAGGGTAAAAATAAATATATTAAAAACATAATTATGAAATTTATTGGAGCAATAAAAAATCTGATAATTGGATTTGAAGTTTTAATTTTCATAGAGAGTATTATTTTATAATTTATAGTAGTAAAAAAAGTAATAGAAAAAGATATAAAAACAATTAAATTACAGGTGTAATTTTGAATAAATTTATTCTCATCTAATACTCCTATTAATAAGGGTAAATAGATAAAAGAGAGAGCTAAAGCAAAAACTAAACCTGTCTTTTGATATCTATGAGTAAACACAGACATTTGAAACCTCTTTATATTTATATATTATATTAAGCGTAAAGAGAAATTACTTTCTCTTTACAGCTTTTTTATTTGGTAAGTCTGTAATACTTCCATGAAATATTTCAGCACACATACCAACTGATTCATGTAAAGTTGGATGGGCATGAATAGTTAATCCAATATCTTCTGCATCACAATCCATCTCAAGTGCTAGTGAAATTTCACCAAGAAGTTCACCTGCATTATCTCCAACAATAGAACCACCAATTAATTGATGTGTATCTTTATCAAAGATAAGTTTTGTCATACCAGCACCTGCAACATCAGCAGCTAGTGCTCTACCTGATGCAGCCCAAGGGAAAGTTGATACTTCATAATCAATACCAGCTTCTTTAGCTTCATTTTCGCTAAGTCCTGCAGTTGCAATTTCAGGGAAAGTATATGCAATTCCTGGAATTTGTTTTGGTTCAAAGAATACTTTATGTCCAGCAATAACTTCAGCTGCAACATGACCTTCGTGAACTGCTTTATGTGCTAGCATTGGGCCACCAATTATATCTCCAATAGCAAAGATATGTGGTGTTTTAGTTCTCATTTGCTTATCTACAGAAATAAATCCATATTTATCAACTTCAATAGCAGTATTTTCAAGACCTATTTTTAATCCATTTGGACTTCTTCCCATTGCAACAAGAACAGCATCATATAATTGAGGTTCAGGAGCATTATCACCTTTAAACTCAACATAAATACCATCTTCTTTAGGGATAATTGCTTGAGTTTGAGTTTTAAACATAAAGTTAAATCTTTTCTCATTTGCTTTTGTATAAATTTTTACTATATCTTTATCAGTACCAGTCATAACTTGAGGGCCACGAACTACTACATCAACTTTAGAACCAAGTTTTTCATATACAGTACCCATTTCAAGACCAATAATTCCACCACCCATTACAAGTAATCTTTTTGGAACTTCTTTTACTTCAAGAGCATTTGTAGAATCCCAAATTCTTGGATCTTCATGGGGAATAAATCCCATTTTTGAACTCTGGCTTCCAGCTGCAATTATACAATTATCAAAAGTAACTTTAGTTTGCTTACCCTCCACATCTGTATGATCAACAATTACAGTGTTTTCATCAACAAAACTTCCAACACCTTGAATAACTGTAACTTTTCTCATTTTAGCCATGCCAGCTAATCCATCAGTAAGTTTTTTAACTACACCAGCTTTATATGCAGCAACACCTGGTAAATCAATTGTTGGTTTATTAAATGAAATACCTGCATGTTCAATATGCTCAGCCTCTTCAATAACTTTTGCAACATGAAGAAGTGCTTTAGATGGAATACATCCAACATTTAAACAAACTCCACCTAATCTATCATGTCTTTCAACTAATACTGTATCTAAACCTAAGTCAGCAGCTCTAAAAGCAGCAGAATATCCACCAGGACCTGCTCCTAATACTAATACTTGGCCTTTTACTTCATTTGCATCAGAATTAACAGTAACTGCTTTTGCAGCAGTTATAGTTTCTAAAGGAGTACTTGCTACAGGAACCTCTTTTTTATGTTCTGTAGCATTTGCTTCTTCTTTAATTTCAATTCTTGCAATTAAATCACCAGAATTTACTTTATCACCAACTTTTACAAGTATCTCTTTTACAAGACCTGCAAACTCTGTTGGAACATCCATTGATGCTTTTTCAGTCTCTAATGTAATTAAACCATCTTCAACTTCAACTTCTTCACCAACTTCAACCATTACTTCAATTAAATCTACATCTTTATCAGCACCTAAATCAGGTATAAGAATATCAACAATCTTACTCATCTTTTATCCTTATAAACTTAATAATCTAATATCACTTAACAATTGTGATAAAGTAGTTGTAAATCTTGCACCATCTGCACCATCAATAACTTTATGATCATAAGATAATGATAATGGTAAAGTAAGTCTTGGAACAAAATTTTCACCATCCCAAACTGGCTTCATTTCAGATTTAGATAATCCTAAAATTGCAACTTCAGGAGCATTAATAATTGGAGTAAAGTATGTTCCTCCAATTCCACCTAATGAAGAAATTGTAAATGATGCCCCTTGCATATCAGTAGATTTTAATTTACCATCTCTAGCTTTTTGTGAAATTTCAGCCATTTCAAGAGCAATTTGTTTGAAACCTTTTTTATCAACATCTTTAATAACAGGAACTACAAGTCCATTAGGAGTATCAACTGCAATTGCAATATTAAAATATTTTTTCATAACAATACTTTGTCCATCAGCAGTTAAGGATGCGTTAAACTTAGGATGAATAGCTAAAGCTTTTGCAACAGCTTTTACAACAAATACAAGAGGTGAAAGTTTAAAGCCATCAGCAATTGCATTTTGAGCTTTTCTAAAGCTTTCCATTTCTGTAATATCACACTCATCAAATTGAGTAACATGAGGCATAGATACCCAGTTTCTATGTAATGATGGCCCAGATATTTTTTGAATTCTTGATAATTCAAGAGTTTCAATTTCTCCGAATTTCGAGAAGTCAATCTCTTTTAATTCAGGGAAATTAAATCCAAGTCCAGTTCCGCTTGAAGCTGCAACAGCTGGTTTATTTAATTGTTCTTTAACATAATCTCTAACATCTTGTTTAATAATTCTGTTTTTTCTACCTGTTCCTTTTACAAAACCTAAATCAACACCAAACTCTCTAGCTAATCTTCTAACTGATGGGGAAGCATAAACTTTTGTAGATTTTTGCGTTAAAACGGCTGTAGCTTCAGGAGAAGTAACAGCTGCAACTTCTTGAGCAGTTGCTGGTGCTTTTTTTACTTCTTCTTTTATTTCAGGTGTTGATGGAGCAACAGTTGATGTTGGAACTTTACTTTCCATAACAACTGTTCTAACCATTTTAGCAATTAAATCACCTGAGTTTACTTTTGCTCCAGCTTCTACAACAATTTCTAAAATTTCTCCTGCAAATGGTGCAGGAACATCCATTGATGCTTTTTCAGTTTCTAATGTAATAAGACCTTCATCAAATTCAACAGTATCACCAACGCTAACCATTACATCAATTAAATCAACATCTTTATCTGCACCTAAATCTGGAATAAATACCTCTTCAACAACAGAACAAATAGTTTGTTCATTTACAAATTGACAAGAAACTTGCGCTCCTGATGCAGAAATTGCTTGTAATTCAGCCTCTGCAGATTTTAAATCCATAGGAGCACCTAAATCTGAAGAGGAAATAGATTCTTCTACACTATTTAATTCTGCAACAGTAGGAGTAGCAGTTGAAACTTCTTCTTTTACTTCTTCAACAACACCTTGTTCATCTTGGATTTCAATTCTTGCAATTAAATCACCTGAATTAACCTTTGCACCAACTTCTACAAGAATCTCTTTTATAATTCCTGCATGAGTTGTTGGAACATCCATTGATGCTTTTTCAGTTTCCAATGTTATTAAACCATCTTCAACTTCAACCTCGTCACCTACATTAACCATGATTTCAATTAAATCAACGTCTGTATCTCCACCTAAATCTGGAATAAAAATATCTTGAATAGTACTCATCATTTACTCCTTAGGCTTTTAATGGATTGATTTTTTCTGGATCAATATTATATTTTTTCATTGCATCAACTAAAACTGATTTTTCAATTTTACCTTTTTTAGCTAATTGTGCTAAAGTTGTGAATACAATAAAGTCAGTATCTACTTCAAAAAATGATCTTAAGTTTGCTCTAGAATCAGATCTACCAAAACCATCAGTACCAAGTGCTTTAAATGTACCTGTTACAAATGGAGATAATTGTTCAGAATAAGATTTCATGTAATCTGTTGCTGAAACAATAATATTCTCTTCATCTTCTCCTAATACTTGATCAACATAAGGAACTTTATCTTCTTCATCTATATGCAATAAGTTATATCTTTCGATTTCTTGTGCTTCTCTAGTTAATTCATTATATGATGTAACAGAATAAAGTTCTGAAGCAATTCCATATTCAGATGCTAAAACTTCAGATGCAACTCTAACTTGTTCTAAAATAGTTCCAGAACCTAATAATTTAACTTTATAATCATTTTTAGCTTCTACATCTCTTAATTTATAGATACCTTTTAAAATACCTTCTGTTACATTTTCAGGCATTGCAGGTTGCTTATAGTTTTCATTTAATGTTGTAAGGTAGAAATAAACATCTTCTTGTTTTTCACCATACATTCTTTCAATACCATTTTGAACAATAACTGCAACTTCATAACCATATGTAGGGTCATAAGTAATACAATTTGGAATTGTATTAGCAATTATATGTGAATGTCCATCTTCATGTTGTAAACCTTCACCATTTAAAGTAGTTCTACCTGAAGTTCCTCCAACTAAGAAACCTCTAGCCATTTGATCTCCCGCTGCCCAACATATATCTCCTGTTCTTTGGAATCCAAACATTGAGTAAAAAATATAAAATGGAATCATAGGACAATCATTTACAGAATATGAAGTAGCAGCTGCTACCCAAGAACCCATTGCTCCTAATTCATTAATACCTTCTTGAAGTACTTGACCTTTTTTATCTTCTTTATAATATGCAACTTGATCTTTATCTTGAGGAATATATTTTTGACCTTCAGAAGAGTAAATACCTAATTGTCTAAACATACCTTCCATACCAAATGTTCTTGCTTCATCAGGAACGATTGGAACAATTTTTTTACCAATAGCTTTATCTTTAACTAAAATATTTAAAACTCTTACAAATGCCATAGTTGTAGAAATTTCTCTATCTCCACTTCCTTTTAATACTGCATCAAATTTATCTAAAGCAGGAATATCTAAAGCAGTTGAGAATTTTGCTCTTCTTTGAGGAACTGAACCACCTAACTCTGCTCTTCTTTCTTTCATATATTTCATTTCAGGTGAATCTTCAGCTGGTCTATAATATTTTAAACTATCAACATCTTCATCTGAAATAGGAATTTCAAATCTATCTCTAAACTGTCTTAATACTGTTGTATCAACTTTTTTAACACCATGAGCAATATTTTTACCTTCAGCGGCATCACCCATTCCATAACCTTTAACTGTTTTAGCTAAAATTACAGATGGCTTACCTTTAGTTTCATTAGCTTTTTTATACGCTGAATAAACTTTAATTGGATCATGACCACCTCTATTTAATCTCCAGATTTCATCATCACTCATATTTTCAACAAGTTTAGCAGTTTCAGGATGTTTATTAAAGAAGTTCTCTCTTGTGTAAGCACCACCTTTTTGTTTAAAGTTTTGGTATTCACCATCAACAGTTTCATCCATTAATTGTTTTAATTTACCAGACTTATCTTTATCTAATAAAGCATCCCAGTATCTTCCCCAAACAACTTTAATAACTTCCCAACCATTTCCTCTAAAGTTACTTTCTAGTTCTTGAATGATTTTTCCATTTCCACGAACAGGTCCATCAAGTCTTTGTAAGTTACAGTTAATTACAAATACTAAGTTATCTAAACCTTCGCGTCCAGCTAAACCAATTGCACCTAAAGACTCAGGTTCATCACACTCACCATCACCCATGTAACAATATACTTTTTGCTCAGAACAATCTTTAATACCTCTATGTGTTAAATATTTTAAGAATCTTGCTTGATAAATAGCTTGTATTGGACCAAGTCCCATTGATACTGTTGGAAACTGCCAATAGTTTGGCATAAGTTTTGGATGAGGATATGAAGATAGACCATCAGCAAATGCTTCTTGTCTAAAGTTATCCATTTGATCTTCACTTAATCTACCTTCCACAAAAGAACGTGCATAAATACCCGGAGATATATGTCCTTGATAGAATACTAAATCCCCACCATCTTTATCATTTGGTGCTTTGAAAAAATGATTGAAGGCAACATCATATAATGTAGCAGAAGATTGAAAAGAAGCAATATGACCACCAAGTTCTAAGTTTTTCTTAGAAGCTCTTAAAACCATTGCTTGCGCATTCCATCTAACAATTGATTTTATCTTTCGTTCAAGATCCCTGCTACCTGGCATTTTTGGTTCTTGATCAACAGGGATAGTGTTTAAATATGAAGTATTTGCACTGTGTGGTATATCAGCACCATTTCTTCTAGCATTATCAATTAATTGCTCCAATAAGTAATGAGCTCTTTGAGCTCCTTCTTCTTTAATTACAACTTCTAAAGCGTCCATCCATTCTTGGGTTTCTATTGGATCAACATCATTTAAGTTTAAATCTGACATTTATTCTTCCTTGTAAAAATTTTCATTAATTTTGCTAATTTTTAGACTCATAATGAGTGAACATATGTTCATTATGTAAAAATTATGTAGCTATTCGCACGTTACAGTCGAATTGTGAGCATATGATACTTTCTTAAACTTAATTTATTTTGAATTTGAAACTACTAATTATTTATTTTAAGTTTACTTGTATACAAATGAAATTATAATGAAAAAAAGAGCAATTTAAACTATGCTTTTTCTTTACTTTTTTGTAAAGAATTATTATTTTTTTTTATATTATAAATTGGAAAAACAAGAATAATGATAGAAGAAAAATCTATGTTTAGAGTTATAAAAGACGATAAGAATAGTGCTAAAAATAATATGTCAATTGATCATGCACTTTTATCTTCTTTTAAAGAGAGTGATAAACCTATATTGAGATTATATAATTGGACAAGTTCCTTTACAGTTGGAGCTTCTCAAGATGTTTTAACATATAAATTATATGATGATTATAAGGGTGATTGTGCAAAAAGAATAACAGGTGGTGGTGTTTTATTTCATGGCCATGACTTGTCATATTCTTTAGTGCTTCCAGCGTATCTTTTAGGTGAGCTAAATATTAAAAAATCTTATGAAAAGATTTGCTCTTTTATATTGGTTTTTTATAAAAATTTAGGACTTGATGCAAAATTTGCCAAAGATGATAAAAATGTAGAATTATCTAAAAGCGAGTATTGTCAGGTTGGTTTTGAAGCTTATGATATTTTAGTAAATTCAAAAAAAATAGGTGGAAATGCACAAAAACGATCAAAAAAATTTATTTTTCAACATGGTTCTATACCATTAAAAAGTAAAAAAGATGAAAATAATTGTGTAATTTATGATGAAAAGATTGGTTATACACTTGAAGATTTTAATGTGAATATTGATTTTGAAGAAGCAAAAATAAAATTAATAGAAGCATTTGAAGAAACATTTAATGTTGATTTAGTCAATTCAACATTAACAAATGAAGAAAATGAAAAAAAGAATAAATTATTAAAGGATAAATATGACTATAGCAGAAAGTAAAATTTCAAATAAAGTGCAATTTAAAAAACCTGAATGGTTAAGAAAAAAATTAGTTCCAAATGCTCAAAAAGAGATGGAAGATTTATTAGGAGAACATGGCTTACATACAATTTGTCAAGAAGCTAAATGTCCTAATATTAGTGAATGTTATGCAAAGAAAAATGCTACATTTTTAATTTTAGGAAATATTTGTACAAGAAGATGTTCATACTGTAATGTATTAACAGGCCTTCCAACTGAAGTTGATTTAACAGAAGTTGAAAAAGTAACTGATTCAGTAAAAAGATTAGGATTGAAATTTGTAGTTATTACTAGTCCTGCTAGAGATGATTTAAAAGATGGTGGAGCAGATCAATTTTATAGAGTTACTCAAAATATTTTAAAAGAATCTCCAGGTACTCAAGTTGAAATTTTAATACCAGATTTTAAAGCAAAAGAAGAATCTTTGCAAAAAGTTATTGATAGTGGAGCAGTTATAATTGGACATAATGTTGAGACTGTACCATCACTTTACAAAGTTAGAAAAAATGCTACTTATAAAAGATCAATTGATGTTTTAAAAAGATTAAAAGAATTAGGTGGAGATAAAATTAAAACAAAGTCAGCTTTAATGGTAGGTCTTGGAGAAACAGAAGAAGAAATGGTTCAAGTATTTAAAGACTTAATTGAAGTAGGATGTAAATTTTTAAGTATAGGTCAATACTTAGCACCATCAGGAGATTATGCTGAAGTTAAAGAGTTTGTAAAGCCTGAGCAATTTGAAAGATATAAAAAAATAGCCCTAGACTTAGGTTTTGAATTTGTACACTCAACTCCATATGCTAGAAGTTCATATATGGCACATGAATATTTAGCAAATCAAAAATCTAACAATTTAATATAAAAAAGAAAAAGTCTAAAAAGACTTTTTCTAAATCATAAATTACTACTATTTACTATTTGAAAAATCTTTTGTCCATAAAGATGAAGTGTAGTTTCATCTAATCTAACAGATAAACCTGAAATTCCAATAGTTCCTACAAAATTATTTTTCTTATTAAAATATGGTACAGCAACAGATTTTAAACCAAACTCATGCTCTTCATTTCCAATTGCATAACCTCTTTCTTTTATTAAAGATAGTTCTCTTAAAAGTTTAGTATGGCTTGTGATTGTATTATTTGTAAACTTCTTCAATTCTAAATTCTCAATATGAATATCATTGGAAAAAGCTAAAAGTATTTTTCCAAAGGCATTTGAATGCAAAGGTGTTCTCATTCCGATAGAACTTCTATTTTTTATTACTCTAGTTGAATTATCTATTTGATTTAAATTTAAAAAAGAATTATCATCTAAAATTCCAATATATGATGCTTCTTGAGTAAAATGAAAAATCTCATTTAAAAGATTTTTTGTTTTTTCAATTAATTTCTCTCTATCATCTTTTTCTACAATTTTTCTTGTTAAATCACTAAGTATAATTTCTTTTGAATTTTCTTTATACTCTACAAATTCTGCAGTTATTAAAGTTTTTACAAGTCTAGACATTGTACTTTTATCTATATCAAGCTTTTGGCATAATATATGAGCTGTTAAAGGTTTATTTGAAATCATAATCTCTTTTAATATTTGTAAACCTTTAGTAAGGGACTTATTTTGACTATTCACGAATATATCTCTTTCTATTTTTTTTAATTTTACCATCTTTTATTTAATAAAATGATTTCAAAATGTTACATATTTGCATTTTTAAAGATTATTAAAAAGAATTTCAAAAAAAATTATTTTGATAATTAAGATTATATCAAATTATTTTCTCACTATGTGAAACTCTAAATTTTACCTCTTCTATAGCTCCTATAAAATGGTCTATACAGACTTTATAAATATAAACTTAATTTTAATTTTATGATTTTATCTTATGTTTTAATTTATAATAGCTATGGATTAATTCTCTCATCAGAAACATATCTGTGTGATTTTAAAGAACAAAAATTTAATAAAATAAAGAGGAAAAGATAATGAATTCATCTTTTGTAGACTTATCGAAATTAACAGCTAACGATGATTTAACTCCAGTTCTTGGAGGAAAATGGCCAGGTATTCAAATATATTACCCACCAATTAAATTTAATCCATTAGATGGTACATATGAAAGTATGGAACAAGCTAAGCTTAGATTACAAAAACATGCATATAAAACAAAAGCACATACAGTACTTTTCGACTTAGAAGATGGTTGTAGACAAAAGGCAATGAGTAGAGAACTATTAATTCAAGAGCTTCCAAAGTTTCCTCAAAGAGATTTTCAAATAGCAATTAGAATTAATCCATTTAGAACTGATGAGTATGAAGAAGATTTAAAAATGTTAAAGCAAGTTCATAAGTATGTAGATGCTATTGTTTTAGCAAAAGCGGGAGAAGTTTATGGTGATGCTGAAATTAGAGATTTATCTTCTTGGTTAGTTTCAATTGGAAGTAATTTACAGATTCAACCAATTATTGAACATCCAAAATCACTTAAAATTGCAAGTGATTTAATGAGTCACTCAACAGTACAACATGTTGTATTTGGTATTCATGATTTTTCAAAAGCAATGGCTTACAAAATCACACCTGAAGGTTGGATTGATGAATTAGAGACATTCTTTAACATTCTTACAATGGAAGCTAGAATCCAAGGTAAAGGAGTTATAGGTGGGGTTGAAGTTTTACTTACGCCAAACTCACTTCCTGATTCTTGTGTTGAGAAAAAAGATATTAGAAGATGGTTAGACTTACATGGTGATGATGCTTCAAGACATGTATATGCTCATGCTCAAAGAGAGTATGCTATGGGTCTTACAGGTAAGCAAGTTATCACACCTAATCATATTAATGTATGTAAAGTTGCCTTTACTCCATCACCAAATGAAATTGCAAAAGATATTTCAATATTAAAAGAAGCTATTAAAACTGATGCATTGTTATCTGGAGCTATTAGATATGAAGGGGAAATGCTTGATCCTCCAATGTTTGGTAAATCCTTGCAAAATATTTTAAGAGCTGATGCATTAAATAGCTTATGTAAAGAAGATTATGAATTTGCACTTAAAGTGTTAAATAGAATGCCATTACACACATTTAAAGAAAACTGGCCTTACGGTCAAATCTAATTAGGGAGTTGAAATTATGAATTCAAACGTAAAAATTGAAGTACCTGAGTTTTTAAATATTGGTGTAGCTTGTACATCAAAACATTTAGGAACAGCTAAAGAGAATAGTACAGCAATGATCATCGAAGATGATAAGCTTGGTACTGATGAAATCACATATAAAAATTTATCAGAAAAATCTGATCAAGTATGTAACTTCCTAACAGGAATTGGTATTGAACCAAGAGATAGAGTATTAGTATGTTTAAAAAACTCTTTAGCATACCCTATATCTTTCTTTGGAGCAATTAAAGCTGGAATTATTGCAGTACCAACTTCTACACTTTTAAGTGGTTCAGAAGTTAAATATCTTGCTGAAGATTCACAAGCAAGTGCAATTGTATTATCAGCTTCAATGTATGAGAATTTACTTCCATACTTAGAAAATGTTGATAACTTAAAAACAATAATTGTTGCTGCTATTGATTCAGTTGATGCTCTTCAAAAACCAAAAGGCATAAATGTATATGCATTAAATGATATTTTAAAAAATGGTGATAAAACTCCAAATCATTATAAATCAAAATCAGGTGAACCTGCTTATTTAGTATATACATCTGGAACTACTGGTTATCCAAAAGGTGTATTACATTCGCATAGATCTCTTGTAGGAAGAACACCTGCAACCGAGTATTGGTTTAATTTTAAAGAGAATGATAGAATTATGCACTCTGGTAAATTTAACTGGACTTATGTATTAGGTTCGGCACTTATGGATCCATTATATAATGGACATACGGTAATAGCATATGAAGGTGCAAATGATGCTGGAACTTGGATTAATTTAATTAAAAAACATAAATGTACTATCTTTATTGGAGTTCCAACAATCTATAGACAAATTATTCAAAAAACTGAATTCTCTGCAAATGATTGTCCTTCATTAAGATATTGTATGTCTGCTGGAGAGCATTTATCTGATGAAATGATTGGTTTATGGAGAGATAGATTTAAGCAAGATATTTATGAAGCAATTGGAATGAGTGAGTGTTCTTATTATATTTCACATTCAATAAATAACCCAATTAGACCTGGATCGGCTGGATTTGTTCAGCCAGGACATACTGTAAAATTATTAGATCCTGATACTTTAGAAGAAGTTGGAACTGAAGAAGAAGGTATGATTTGTATTGGGGAAGATGATCCTGGATTGTTCTTAGAATATTGGCAATTAGATGATGAAACAACTAAAGCTAAACATGATGGTTATTTCTTTACAGGTGATTATGCTAAAAAAGATAAAGATGGATATATCTGGTTTATTGGAAGAAAAGATGATATTATCAATACTTTTGGATTTAGAGTATCACCGCACGAAATCGAAAGAGTTGTAAAAACTCATGATGATGTTGCTGATTGTGTTGCTTTTGGATTAGAAATAGGAAAAGATAAAGTAATTGTTGCCATTGCTGTAATTGGGCATGAAACATTAAGTGAAGAGAAAGAACAAGAAATTTTAAAATTCTCTCAAGATAATTTAGCTAAATATAAAGCACCTAAAACAATTTTTGGAATGAAAGATTATCCAAGAACTAAAAATGGAAAAGTTTTAAGAAAACAATTAGTTAAGCAATTACATGAGCAATACCATGCAATTGAAACTGGTGAAGAGATTATTAAATATAAAGCTAGAAGATCAATGTTATTTGTACCATCTTATAATGAGAAGTTTGTAAGAAAAGCAAAAACAATTCTTGCTGATTCAGTAGTATTTGATCTTGAGGCAATTTTACAAGAACAAAAAGAGACTGCTAGATCAGTGATTAGAAATGTTTACAAAGAGTTTGGTGGAAAATTCGGAGATTCTGAAAAAATCTTAAGAGTAAATTCTGTTGGTACTGAAGACTTAAAAAAAGATTTAGAATTAGCAGCTGAACTTGAAGTTGATGGAGTTTTATTCTCATTAATTGAAACAGTTGATCAAGTATTAGAAGCTGAAAAAGCATTAAATGAAATTAATCCTAATATTACAATGATGGTAATGATTGAGACTCCATTAGCAATTTTAAATTCTCCAGATATTTGTGAAGCAAGTACTAAAACTGAAGTAATAGTTGTAGGTTCTAATAATCTTGCAAATAGACTTCAAATAGATATTAAAAGAGGTTCTAAAGCAATGTTTAACTACCTAGCAAGAATTGCATTATCTGCAAAAGCTTATGGGAAAACAGTTATTGATGGACCTCATTATGATGTTCATGATGAATTTGCTTGTGAAGATTCAACTAAAGATGCATTTGATATAGGATTTGATGGTAAAGCATTAATTCACCCAGTGCAAGTTGAATATATTAATGATATCTTTACTCCAAAACAAAAAGAAGTAGAAGATTATGAAGAGATGATTGCTAAATATGAAGAAGCTGCTAAAGATGGGAAAGAAGTAATTCAATTTAAAGATAAATTAGTTGATAAAAGTAGAATCAAATGGGCACAAAAAATGATTACTCTTTATGAAACATATAAATCATTAGGTCAAAACCTTTTTGGTAAATAAGGATTAAATTTGTCTAATATAAGCACTAAAATTAATTTCGGAAACTTTTTTGAAGATTTTTCAATTGGTCAAAAAATAATTCATCCACTACCTAGAACAATAAGTGAAGGTGATGTGTCTTTATACATAGCTTTCACAGGGTCTAGATTTGCTCTACATTCATCTGATGTTGTTGCTAAGGAAATGGGATATGAAAAAAGACCAATAGATGATACATTAATGTTTCATCTTACATTTGGAAAATCTGTTCAAGATGTATCTTTAAATGCTATTGCAAACTTAGGTTATGCAGAAATTGCTTTTCCTAATCCTGTTTTTATTGGAGATACAGTTTCAATGACTTCAACAGTTATTGGATTAAAAGAGAATTCAAGTGGAAAAAGTGGAGTTGTTTATGTACACTCTATTGGTTATAACCAAAATCAAGAAGAAGTTCTAAACTTCAAAAGATGGGTTATGGTTCATAAAAAAGATAAAGAAACAAAATCTGGAATAAATGAAGTTCCTAGTTTTGCAGCAACTACACCTATTTTAGATGATATTAATCTTCCAGAGATTAAGTGTGTAAACACAGATTCAACAGGTGGAAAATTTTTCTTTGAAGATTATGAAGTTGGTGAAAGATTAAATCACCCAGAAGGTATTACAGTTGATAATAGTGATCATACTTTAGCAACAAAGTTATACCAAAATAATGCAAAAGTACATTTCAATGACCATATGATGAAATCTTCACCTATGGGGCAAAGACTTATGTATGGGGGAATTGTTATTTCAATTGCTCGTGCATTATCATTTAATGGTTTACAAAATGCACAAAATATTTATGCAATAAATAGTGGGGCACATGCAAACCCAACATATGCTGGTGATACAATTTATGCATATACAGAAGTTATTGAAACTATAAATCATAAAAGAGAAGATTTAGGATTATTAAGATTAAGAACTATTGCAGTTACTAATCAAAAATCTGAAGAGATTATTAATCCAAAAGGCGAAGATGGTAAGTACTTAAAAAATGTAGTACTTGATTTAGACTATACAGTTGTTATTCCCAAGAAAAAAACAAAAAAGTAGAAAAACAGCTAAATAATAAAAGAGGAAAAGGCAATTCATTGCCTTCTTTATGATTTGCTTCTTTTAATAGGAATTTACTTCCTATGCTAAAAAGAAGATAAAAAAATATATAAAATAAATTTAATAAAAGGAAAATACAATGACACACCCTAACGAAGCACTATTTGGTTCAGGAGACAATTTACCAATTATTCCATCTTGTGAGCACTTTGCAGGTAGCGAAAAGCTAATCTTAAAAGGTTTTGCTATGCAAGAAAAATTAGGACCTGTATTTGATATTACTTGTGATTGTGAAGATGGAGCTGAAACTGGAAAAGAGGTTGAGCATGCACAAATGATTGTTAGAGTTGTAAACTCAGAAGCAAATAAATACGCAATGGCAGGAACTAGAATCCACGATTTTGATCATCCAGATTGGAGACAAGATATTGACATTTTAGTACCTGGTGCTGGTGAAAAATTAGCATATATTACTATACCTAAATCAACTTCTTATGAAGATGCAAAAACTCAAGTTGAATATATTCAAGCTAAATGTAAAGAAGCTGGAATTTCAAGAGAAATCCCAATTCACGTATTAATTGAAACTCATGGGGCATTAAGAGATGTAGAAAAAACTGCAACTTTACCATGGGTACAAGTTCTTGACTTTGGCTTAATGGATTTTGTTTCAGGTTATCAAGGTGCAATTCCTGCATCAAATATGAGATCTCCTGGACAATTTGACCATAGATTAATTGGTGCAGCAAAAGCAAAAGTTGTTCAAGCAGCATTAGAAAACCATATTATTCCTTGTCATAATGTTACATTAGACTTAAAAAATCCATACCAAACATATAAAGATGCGGAAAGAGCTAAAAATGAATTTGGTTTCTTAAGAATGTGGTCAATTTACCCAACTCAAGTTTCAGCTATTGTAGATGCAATGAAACCAGACTTTACAGAATTAGAATCAGCTCAAAATATTCTTTTAGCTGCACAAGATGCTGAGTGGGGACCAATTCAATATGATGGTGAGTTACATGATAGAGCAACATATAGATACTTCTGGGAATTAGTTCAAAGAGCAAACTTCTCTGGGACTAAATTACAAGACGAAGTTCAAAAAAGATTTTTCTCTTAATACGAGAATTTAACCAAATGACTAAAACTATTTTTAGATAAGAAGATATTCTTCTTATCTAAAAAACTACGAAGGACAAATAATATGAAAAAGCAAGAAGTCAAGGTCGCCTGTTATAGTGAGAAGAGTTTACAATTCAGGTAGATTTTATAAGACAATACAATTCAACTACCCTATAAACTTCAATAAAAAATTCTCACTCAAATAAATAATCATAAAAAATAAAAAATGTTGTCAACAATTTATAAAAAATTAAAAGGCATAAAAAATGAATAAAAATATTATAAACTTAGAAGATTTAAAAGATTATTTAGGTTTTGGTGTTGCAGGTAACTTTGCAAATCACCTAGGAGAAGCTGGAGAAGCAGATGAATTTTCAGTGATTGAAACAAAAGAAAAAGATGCACCAAAAGGAATGTTTCCATTTTATATTCCTGGTCATGAATCATTTTTAGGAATATTCCCTATTTGTGATGAAGCAATTAAAACACATGGAAGAGAAGAAGATAACTTACAAGTTGAAGCCGAAGTTGCATTAATATGTGATTTTGTTTATGAGAATGAAAAAATTATAGATATTATTCCTAAATACTTTTCAGCATTCAATGACTTTTCAATAAGAATTCAAGATGGAAATAAACTAAGTACTAAGAAAAACTGGGGAGAACATACAAAAGGTATTTCTCAAGAATGTATAAAAATTGACAGCTTTACAGAAGAAGGAATCTTAAATAGATTCCATATTGCTTCATTTATAAAAAGAGATGGTATAGTTCATGATTATGGAACTACTTCAGCTGTTAACTCTTATAGCTATTTTTTCAAGCAATTAAAAGATTGGATGATAGAAAAATTAAACACGCAAGAAGATGTAGGACCTTTAGAAGAATTAACACAATTTACAAAAAATATAAAAGATGCTAAAGGCTTGTTAATCGCTGCAGGAGCTACAGCTTATGCAGAGTTTGGAAAGAATCACTTTTTACAAAAAGGTGATGAAATTTTTGTATATATTTATGATGCTCACTTCCATTCATTTGATGATATGTATAATGATATGTGTGGTATGGGTACTTTCTTAAATAAGTGTTCAAAACTACATCAAATTGTGGAATAAGAGATTTAGCATAAGTAATTAACTAAAATTACTTATGCACTTTATACCTAGTTATTCTTTTTTTATTAAAACCTAAGCTACTTTGGTTAGGATTTCATTTATTAAGAAAAAAGGTAGCAAATGAATTTAAAAAATATAATTTTTCCCATCTCATCTTTATTTTTTGCAATAGCATTTTTAGCTGTTGGATATGGAATGATATTAACATTTATAGGAATCTATTTAAAGGATTTGCAAGTTAGTAATACAGTTATTGGTATTATTAATGCATCATTTTTTTTAGGAGCTGTTCTTTCTTCAATATTTTCACAAAAATTCATCTCAAGTGTTGGTCATATTAGAAGTTTTGCTGCATTTGCTGCTCTTATGGTAATTACCTTTTTACTTCATTCAGTTTTTTTCAATGAAATTTTATGGGCTATTTTAAGACTTGTTTCTGGTTTCTCTTTTTATGCACTTTTAATTATTTTAGAGAGTTGGCTAAATGAAAAGAGTTCCGAAGAAAGTAGAGGTCAAATATTAGCTATTTATACAATAATCTTTTATTTAGCAACAGCAATTGGACAACTATTTTTAAATATTGATGAGCATTTTAAACAATTTATTTTTACAATTGGCTCTACTTTGGTTTTATTTTCTGTAATTTTTATCTCATTAACAAAAATAAAAGAACCTATTTTAGAACCTTTTGAGAAAGTTAGTTTTCCAAAAGTATTCTCAGTAGTTCCACTTGCAACAGTTACTAGTTTTATTAGTGGTTTTTTAGTTGGTGGTTTTTTTACAATGCTTCCTGTGTATATTCTTACTCAAAGTGATTCAGTTGAACTTGTATCAAAATTCATGCTATTTTCAATTCTTGGAGGATTAATTTCCCAATGGCCTGTTGGAATACTTTCAGATAAATTTGGAAGAAGAAAACTTATATCTATTGTGTCTTTTATAAGTGCCTTTACATCCTTACTATTTATTATATATGCAAAAGAAGAGTTATATTTATATATTCTAGGTTTCTCTTTAGGATTAACAATATTTACTTTGTATCCACTTGCAGTTGCTAGGGCTCATGATGTTGTTGATGAGAACAAAGATATTGTAGAAATAAGTAGAACTTTACTATTTACTTATGGAATAGGTTCCTTTTTATCTCCCCTTATAATAGGATTTGGTCTTAGTATCTCTTCAAATTTCTTATTTAT
>JBFHGG010000038.1:0-22577 GCA_041583235.1 Halarcobacter sp. | reverse complement strand
TCTATTTAACCATAACATTGTAAATCCACCTAGGTTTGTAATTAAAAACATAATCCAATATAAAAACAGTGCATTTGTTGCCTGTGTTGTTCCTATTAAAATAGCAGCCATACCAAAACCTGCATTTGAAATTGAAGAGTATGCAAGCATTCTATTAATATCTGTTTGAACAAGTGCAATAATATTTGGAATGGTCATTGTTAAAACAACTGTTATATATAAAATTACCTCAACATAAATATCTCCGCTAGAAATAAAGATTTCAAAAAATCTTAAAGCTACTACAAATCCAGCCATTTTTGGAACAATAGATAAAAATCCTGCAAGTGCTGCTGTTGATCCTTCATAAACATCAGGAACCCAAGTATTGTAAGGTACTAATGATATTTTAAATCCTAAAGCACCTAACATGAAAACAACAGCAATTAAAATTATTGGATAGTTCTCAAAATCAGAAGCAACTAATATTTCAGAAATTTGTCCTAACTCTACAGTTCCTGTTAATGCATAGAAAATCATAGAACCAAAGGCAAAAAATGCAGTTGCTAAGGCACCCATTGAAAAGTATTTAATTGCTGCTTCTAAGGCATTTTTTCTATTATGCATTGCTATTAATGTATAAAGTGCAATAGAAGCTGTTTCTAATCCTACAAAAATAAGTATTAAGGAGTCCGAACTTACCATAAATTGGAACCCTGCAACCATAAATAGATATAAGGCAAAATACTCAGGATATCTATACTCTTGGAATCTTAATTTACTCATTGCTGTAAGTACAAATAGTAAAGAAGCAATTACAATAATTCCTTGAGAAAGTATTGCAATCCCATCTACTAACATTAAATCAAAGAAACCTCTAACATCTCCTGCATATCCTATTAATGTTCCAAAATCAATAATTAAAAATAGAACTGTAAGCATTACATATAAAGACTTATCAAGTTTTTTATTTGCTAAATCAATACATAAAATTGTTAAAGCACCAATAATAACTACTAACATAGGAACTATTGTTCCAAAGTTTAAACTTGCAAAATCTATTGATACAGGTGGGATATTCATCATTTTGCACCTCCTGCAATTGTGTTATACTCTAAGATTTTAGTCTTAGTACTTGGATTTATTGCCTTAATTTGCATAATTTCAACAAGTTGTGATACTGATTTATTAACAGGTTCTAAAATTGGTTTTGGATAAACACCCAAAATAACAACCAATGCAACAAGTGGAATTAAAGCAGCTAGTTCTTTTCCTTTTACATCTTGAAGATTTTTATTTGATTCATTAGTAAGAGGACCAAAGAAAGACTTTTTATACATTACTAACATATAAACAGCTCCTAAAATAATAGTAAGTCCAGCAATTACTGTTAAAACTGGTGATACTTTAAAGAATCCAAGTAAAGATAAAAACTCACCTACAAATCCAATAGTTAAAGGAAGTCCTACTGATGCCATTAACATAATTGCAAAAATCGTTGCATATTTAGGCATAACTAAAGCAAGTCCTCCAAAATCTTTTATCATTTTTGTATGTCGTCTATCATAGATAACTCCAACTAACATAAACAGAGCTCCTGATACAATACCATGAGAAATCATTAAGAAAATAGATCCCCCAATTCCTTCTACATTAAGAGCAAAAATACCCAAAATAATTACACCCATATGCGAAACAGAAGAGTAAGCAATTACTTGTTTCATATCTTCTTGAGCATAAGCAACCATTGCAGTATAAACAATTGCAATAAGAGCTAAAATAGCCATTGGAATTGTAAAATAGACTGATGCGTCAGGGAATAAAGGTAATGAAATTCTTACAAAACCATAAGTTCCCATTTTAAGTAAAACGGCCGCTAATAAAACAGAACCTATTGTTGGGGCTTGACCATGGGCATATGGAAGCCATGTATGAAAAGGGAACATAGGAACTTTGATTGCAAAACCACAGAAAAATGCAACAAATAACCAAAGTTGCATATCAAATGGTAAAATCATCATATTCCAATCTAAGAGACTAAAGCTCCAGTTTCCTGTTGTTTGAAAATAAACATATCCTAAATATAACATACCTAAAAGCATAATTAATGAGCCTATAAATGTATATAAGAAAAATTTAATTGCTGCATAAATTCTTAAATTTCCACCCCATGCTCCAATGATATATAACATAGGAACAAGAGATAATTCCCAGAATAAATAGAAAATAATTGCATCTAATGCTAAAAATACCCCTACCATTGTCATTTCTAAAAAAAGTACAGTAATTAATAAATACTTTAGATTTCTTTTTTCACTTAATCCAATAATTGAAATCAAAGTCATAAATGTCGTCATAATTACTAAAAATAGTGAAATTCCATCTATTCCTACAAAATAGTTAATTCCATAAGAACTAATTACAGGAATTGTTTCAGTAAATTGCATTCCAGCAACTGTAGAATCAAAATTTGCCCAGAGGAAAATACTTAAGACAAACTCTATTGCTGTAACACAAATTGCATAAGCTCTAATAGAGTCATCTTTAACTAAAAAACCTACAAATGCTGCAACTGCTGGAAAAAATATTAAAATCGATAAAATGTGTTCCATCTAAAAACCCCTTACTTCGCTATGCCAAGTACAACACTTAACACTAATAATACTGTGATTCCAAAAATCATTAATCTTAAGGAACTCGATAAGTTACCTGTTTGAATAACCCTAGATGTTTCACCACTTTTGTATATAACTTTTGCAACACCATCAACAATTGCATCAACAATTTTAAGATCAATATTTTTCCAAGAAAATTTAGAAAGAGCTAAATATGGTTTTAAAATTACATTATCAACAATATGTGGCATATAATATTGGTTTGCTAATAATTTATAGAAAGCTTTTTCTTTAATTTTTTCACTAAAGTATGTTCCATCTTTTTTAAATTTTATAACTGCAAAGGCAATACCACCTAAAGCAATTCCAAGAGTAATTACAACTAAAAGCCAGAAAGTTCCAGATGAAACATGAATATCTAGCTCAGGTAATTTTTTTGTAATCATCTCAATATATGCACCCTTAAAGAATCCTGCTACTACAGCTAAAATAGCAAGTGGAGTCATTGCTGCAATTACAAAGGCATATGTTTCATGAGGGTGATGTCCAAACTTTTTGAAATTCTCTTCTCCATGAAATACATACATAATAAGTCTAAATGAATAAAATGCTGTAAGTCCTGCTGTTATCCATAAAATAAGCCATAAGAAATATGCATGAGATCCAAAGGCTGCTTCTAAAATTAAATCTTTAGAAAAGAATCCTGATAATGGGAAGATTCCAGCAAGTGCAACTGAAGCAATTGTCATAATAATAGAAGTTGATTTCATATGTTTATGAAGTCCCCCCATATTTTTTATATTTATTTCATCATTAAGTCCATGCATAACATTTCCAGCTCCTAAGAAAAGAACTGATTTAAAGAATGCATGAGTTGCAAGATGAAATAATGCAACCCAATAAGCCCCAAGACCAGCAGCTACAAACATATATCCAAGTTGAGAGAGTGTTGAAAATGCAATAATCTTTTTAATATTAGTAGCTACTAAAGCCATTGAGGCAGCTCCAATAGCTACAAATGCTCCAAGACAAGCTATAAAATAACCAACAGCAGGAACTGCTGTAAATATTTCATTTGCACGAATTATTAAATAAACTCCAGCTGTTACCATAGTTGCAGCATGAATTAAAGCTGAAACAGGAGTTGGACCTTCCATTGCATTTGCAAGCCATTGATTAAATGGAAATTGTGCTGATTTACCCATTGCTCCAATAAAAAGAAAAATTGCAATTGCAACAATAAGTCCCGTCTCTAGTGTTCCAATTTGTGCAAATACCTCATCATATTGTAAAGATCCAATATTCCAATAAATTAAGAATATACCAACTAACATTCCAAGGTCAGCAACTCTATTTGTAATAAAAGCTTCATTTGCTGCAAAACTTGGACTTATTGAAGAAAATGGCGAAAGAGTTGAAAATGGTGATTTATAAATATCTGATGATTTTTCCCTATCAGCTGTGTGATACCAAAAACCAATTAATCCCCAAGAACAAAGACCAACACCTTCCCAACCTATAAATAATCCTGCAAAATTATCACTCATAACTAAAATCATCATAGAAAATACAAAAGCAGATAACCAAGCAAAAAATCTATTAAAAGATTTGTCATGGTCCATATACCCGATTGAGTGAATATGTACCATTGTAGAAACAATAGTAACAACAACCATCATAGTAACACTAACTTGATCAACTACAAAGCCAAAAGGAATATTTAAATTTCCTATTACAATCCAATCCATTAGTTTTAAATGTACAATTGCATCTGTTGAATAAACATAATATAAGAGGTTTAAAGAAGCAATCATTGAAACACCTAATAAAGCAGAAGTTATTATTCCTGTAAAAAGCATTTTTGGTTTTGTTGAAAACAAAGCTGCTATTAAAGAGCCTAATAAAGGAGCAAAAAGTGCTATATATAAATATTTTTCCATTTCTTATCCCTTCATACTTTGTAATGTATCTAAATCAATAGAGCCTGTTCTTTTGTACCAAAGGATCAATAATCCTAAGCCAATAGCTACTTCACTAGCTGCAATTGCAATAATGAAAAATGCAAACATCTGACCAGTTAAATCTCCATGAAATTTAGAAACTGCTGCAAGACCAATATTTACTGCATTAAGCATTATTTCCGTTGAAAAGAAAAGCATAAGTAAATTCTTTCTTCTAATAACACCAACCATTCCTATACAAAAGAGTACAGTTGATAAAATCAAATATGCATTTAAACTCATTTCTCATCCTTTTCACAAGCTTCTTTTTCAAATTGATCAATCTCTTCTTCATTCATCTCTGAATATGAAACTTCCATTTTTTTACCTGCAAGTATAATTCCACCAATCATTGCTACGAGTAACATAACAGCTGCAACCTCAAAAGGAATCAAATATTTTGTAAATAAAACAATTCCAACATCTTGTGAATTTCCCCATGAAGGATGAACAGGATATAAAGCTTCTATATTTGTAGCAACTATAGGTGAAACAAAAATTATTACAATAATAAGTGCTGTTAATCCTGTTAATAAAAATACAAGTCTTGGATTTTTTATTTTCTCTTTTACAGTTGATAGAGTATCAAAGAACATCATACCAAAGGCATATAAAGCCATAACGGCACCTGTATAAACAACAATTTGTACAGCTCCTAAGAAGTCCGCATTAAGTAAAAAGAAAAATGCTGAAATAAAAATCATTCCTGCTGCTAATGAACTTAATGCATATAAGGCATTATTTGTAAATACTGTTATTGAGAACATAACAATTGTTAAAATTGAGAATAGATAAAAAGCTACTATTTCAAACATCGTGGCCTCCCTAGTACGACAATGGAGTTTTTTTGATTTTTTCATCTGCATCAGGAGATACAGCACCAAAACCAGGATACTCTTCTTGTTGTGATAATTTATCAAGTGGAGTTAATAAATCTTCTTTTAACGCAAAATGCGCTCTTTGTTCACTTGCATTTTCATATCTTCCACCATGAACAATTGCAAGCTCTGGACATACCTCTGCACAATAACCACAGAAAATACATCTACCCATATTAATACTATATTCTAAAACTTCTTTTCTTGAGTTTTCATCAATCTTTGTATCCATTCTAATACAATCAGAGATACAAATTTTTTCACAAAGTCCACAACCAATACATCTATTCTCACCTGATTCTAAAAGTCCAAGTAGTTTATGTACTGCTCTATAACGTGCTGTTATAGGAAGTTTTTCTTGCGGATAAGAGACTGTATGAAGTTCACCTCTAAAAAGTGTTCCTGTCATCATCTTCCAAACAATTTTTAGTCCCCCAAATAGCTCACCTTTTACAGATCTACGTGCTACTTGCTTAAACTCTTCCCATCCTGTTTTAGGATATTCATCTTCCAAAATATTGATATAATCACCAACAGCAATATTTCTATCTTTTAATTTATCTAATCCCATGTCTACTCCTAAAACATCATTACAAAGCCAGTAATTAAAATATTAATTACTGATAATGGCATTAAAATTTTCCAACATACCCACATTAATTGATCAGGTCTAATATGTGGCCATGAAGCTCTTGTCCATAAAAAGAAGAAAATTAAGAACATTACTTTTAGAATAATTGCTAAACCACCTGGAATAAACCATAAGTCATTAAATCCACCTAAGAAAATAAGTGAAATTAAAAAACATACTGTAAAAAGGTTTGCATATTCTCCAATAAAAAACATCCCCCATCTCATACCTGAATACTCTGTTGCATATCCTGCAACAATCTCAGCCTCATGCTCAAGTAAATCAAAAGGAGTTCTATTTGTTTCTGCAAAGCCTGCAATTACAAATAAAATAAAAGCTAAAGGTTGTGACCAAATAAGCCAATCTGATAAACCACCTACTTGATAGTTGTTTATATCAATTAATGATAAGCTTCCTACCATCATAAGTGGAGATAAAAGAGCAAGTCCGGATACTACTTCATAAGATAAAAGTTGAATGGCAGTTCTAGCTCCTCCTAAAAGTGCCCATTTATTTGCAGAACTCATTCCTGCAAGTAGTGGTCCATAAAGTCCCACTGAAGCTACTCCCATTACAAATAGTACACCAATATTTACATCTGAAATAATTGGTCTAACTGTATATCCAAAAAGTTCAAATTCTGGTAAAAAAGGAACCCCTGTTGCTGCAATAAATGCAGTTGCAGCTGTAATAATTGGAGCTATCATAAAGATAGGTTTTGCTGCATTTTGTGGAATAAAATCCTCTTTTGTAAAAAGTTTTATACCATCAGCTGCTAATTGTAATACTCCATGAGGTCCAACATTCATAGGTCCAAGTCTTCTTTGCATAAAAGCTAGAACTTTTCTCTCTATATATGTTGTAAAAGCTGCTACTGAAGCTAGAACTGTAAGTATTACTAATACTTTTATTAGTGTTTCAATAATATACCCTGTTTCCATATTAAGCCTTTTTTATTACGGCTTTGCTATATCTGTATGTATCAAATAAGCTTCGCGTATCTAAATCTTTTTGGAAAGTTGAAACATATGCAATGTCTCCTGCAATTTGATTATCACAATAAACATTTAAGTTCATTTCAACACCATTTGAATTTACAATTAAACCCATACCCTCTGATAATTCTAATTTTTCAAAAAGAGTTGGGGAAACAAAAATTCCTGATTGTAAGTTTTCTACAAATTCATGTGAAATTGCTGTAAATTCATTAAACTGATTAATTGGATTTGCTCTATAAATTATAAATTCATTTTCATTTACTTCTAAATCTAAAGTTTTTACATCTTCTACTTCATTATTTTTAGGAGTATCAAAAGAAGTTAAATCATAACCACGATATTCAAGCCTATTATTTCCAAAATAGTTTGGTAATTTATCAAAATCAATTGCCTTAAAACCTTTATCTTTTGGAAGAAGTTCAGTGTATTCAATTGTATGCTCAATATCTTTTTCTAAAATTACATTTGCAATATCATTTAAAGTATAAGCTTTATACTCTAAAGCTGCATTTGTTGGAATAACTTTTTTATCAATATTTGTAAATGTTCCTTCTTGTTGATTAAGTGCTGGAATATCTAAATTCCCATCACCTAAAGCACTTAATTGGAAATCTGCTTTTTCATTGTATCCAACTGCAAATCCTTCAGCCTCTGCTTCAACATTACAAAGTAAAGAAACACCTAAAGTGTTTGTTTGAGAAGGAATAATTACAATAGAGAAATCAGTATATCTATCAATTAATCCACATAATTTAGCTAAATTTTCACTTTGGGGATGAGTAAATAAATCCTCTCCTATTATTAAAGAGAAAGTATCAACTTTAGTAATTAAAGTATCTATAGTATCTAGTAAACTTTCGTCTTGTCCAATATTATCAAGAAGTTTTGTATATTCAAACTCTACTTCTTTTTTAACTTTTTTAGGAACTACTTTTTTTACCTCTTTTTCTTCACCTGTTTCTTCATCTTTAACAATTGTAACAACACTCTCTTTTTTTGTTTCAATAACTGTTTTTGTTCTTATTTCTTTAAATGAATTTAAATATTCTTGTATCTTTTCAGGTAAATCTTTTCCAAATCTATTTAAAATAAAATATAAAATAGACTCCTCACATAAAGGTTTATGATAAACGAATTCAGAAGTTTTCCCTTTTTTACCAACTTTTTCCATAACTGGATCAGAAATTGGATGGAAATAAATTCCACTTCCTTTATTCATAATAACAGAATTATTAAAAGCATACCTTGCATTTGGTAAATCTGATTTTAAATATGAACCAATTGATACAACAAAATTTGAATCATGAACTTGTGTTAAAGTTGAAGAGTACAAAGATTGTCCTGAAGTTTGTGAATAGGCATTTAAGAATTTTTTGTAATTATATGCATCTTTATTTACAAGTTTAGCACCTGTTTTATTGGAAATTTCTTGTAAAATAAAGGCCTCTTCATTTGTAATATATGAATTAAATTTAATAACTTTCGCTTTTTTAAAAGCTTCAATTGCATTATTAAAGGCTTCTTCATCTTTTTCTTCAACTCTATTCTCAAAATCATAAGCAAATCTAGCTGCTCCATTTAATGTTGAATAATGATGCTCATTTGTAACTCTATAAATTTTTAAACTTGCATCTTCAAGTGAAGTATGTTTTGTTTCATAATACATAAATGCACAATCTGAAGAGTGAGGATTAGCTGCAGGAACTCTCGATAATTCCCATGCATTTGATTTATATTGGAAATCAGAAGAGACTAAAGCTCCAACAGGACAAACTGAAATACACTCACCACAATCAGTACAATTATCTTCTTCAAAGCCAATAAGAGATTTATTAAGCTTATTCCACATAGCATAAGCATCTTTTGGCATTTCATCTTTAAATGTTTTACTAATTGCATCTGCACCACGTTTTACTGTACTTAAAGCATTAGAACCAATCATATCTTTACATACAGTTACACACTTTTCACAAACTATACATAAGCCTGGGTCATATTTCATAACTCCCCAATTAGCTGCTGGTCTTGGAACATCTTTTATTGTATAACTTTGAGAATCAACTTTCATATATAAAGAGTAGTTTTGAAGTTCACATTCTCCACTTTGATCACAAACTCCACACTGTAATGGATGGTTTACATCATAAACCTCCATAATAGCTCGTCTCTCTTTTTCTATATTTTCTGTTTCTGTTATAACAGACATTCCCTCTTTTACTTTTGCATTACAAGAATAAACTTGCTTGCCATCAGCTTCTACAAGACAAAGTCTACAGGCTAATGTTGGAGAACATCTAGTTAAATAACAAACAGCAGGTACAAAAATATCATTTGCACGTGCTACATTTAATATAGATTCACCCTCTTTAGCTTGAACACTTTTATTATTTATTGTTAATGTAATTAAATCACTCATTATTCATCAACCTTTTCAATCTTCACTTGTTTATATCTATAACCTTGTGACAAACAAGAGGAATCATTCTCATTCATTGCACAAAGAGCAATCGTACCATATAAATTTTTATCAATAACAAAAGTTTTTTTGATTTTTTCACCATTACAATTAACAAAAACTTCATCATTATTTGCTACTTTTGCAATTCTTGCAAAAGATTCACTACCTATTATAATATTTGTATTCTCTTCACCATAAGTTCGATATAAAATTGTTCCATTATATGAGTGTAACTCTTCAGGTTCTTCAAGGTTTTCATCTAATACTTCATTTATAATATCTTGATACTCTTCATCTAATGAGACAACAGTAAAATCACTATATTTTCTAATTACTGATAATATTCTTATAATATTTTCAACTCTTTCATGAGTAAAAATATCTCTTCCTAAAATCAATGTTTTTTGTGATTTTTCTTTTGATCTTTCAAATGCTTCTTCAAACTCTTCTTCCCCGGCACTACTCTCAGCAGAAATATATCCAATATCTAAATCATCAAGATAAGCTTGAACTTTCTCATCACTTAATTTAACAAAACTCTCAAGTAAAAGTGAAGCCACTCCTTCTTCACTACCTACTTCATATTTAATAAATTGTGAATAATAAACTTTTAAATCAACATTATCTATTGGATGCATATAAACAAACTCTGCGGTATTCTTTGCAATTGCTTTTATAATTGCTTCTTGAATTTCTACATTATCAGCTGATAAAAATGATCCAAATGTAATAATATAATCGCTCTTTGCTATAATTTCTTTAATATTCATATTTACTCTTCACTTTGTTTTTTATCAGCTTCTTTAACTGATTCTTTAGGGTTAACATCAAATGCTTCAACTTCTGGCTTAACTTTTTTTACAACAATAGTCCAATCAACTTCATTGAACTTAATAGAATTCATTAATGTATACCCAGCTTCTAAAATTACATCTGAAGATTTTTGAACACAAGAAAAATCACCAATTTCAAAGAGGAAAATTGCATTTTCACCATCTTTAATATCTTTTTCCATAAGTTCTAACATTTTGTCATAAAACTCATTTTTTAATGGTCGTAAGTCGTATCTTTTCATTCTTTCTCCTTAGCGATCAATCTCACCGAATACAACATTCAGGTTACCAATAATGGTTACAACATCTGCTAACTGGTGACCTGGAAGTAAATCTTCTAGAATACCTGTATGCCAGAAAGATGGGGCTCTTAGCTTCATTTTGTATGCATATGGACTTCCATCACTTACAATCATAAATCCTAACTCACCTTTTGGAGATTCTGTAGCCACATATACTTCTCCTTTAGGTGGTCGCATACCTTGAGTTACAAGAACAAAGTGTTGCATTAAAGAATAATTTTGCGTCATAATATCTTCTTTTGGAGCTGAAATATATTCAGGTGCATGAGCCATAAGTTGAGAATCACTCTGCTTATACATTTTAATTAATTGTCTTAAAATTTTTGTACTTTCCCCTAACTCTTGCATATGACATTTATATCTTCCATAAGCATCACCTGTACTTGCAATTGGAACATCAAAATCTAATTCAGGATATAAACCATATGGCATTTCTCGTCTTAAATCCCATTTAACTCCAGAAGCTCTTAAAACAATTCCTGAACAAGCCCAAGTTTTAGCCATTTCTTGATTAATTACACCAACATTTTCAAGTCTCATTCTCCAGATTCTATTTTCTGTTAAAAGTCCTTCATATTTTGCTGTTTCTATTTCTTGATTCTGTAAGTAAGCTTCTAATTTATCACACCAACCTTCAGGAAGATCTAAAGGAACTCCTCCAATTCTAACTGCACTGTGAGTAAGTCTAGCTCCACAATAATCTTCAATTAAGTCCATTGCAAATTCTCTATCTCTAAAGGTATATAAAAATACAGACATAGCACCAACATCAAGAGCATGACATGCAAGCCAAAAAACATGTGAAATCATTCTATTTAGTTCAACTAACATTGTTCTAATAATTTCACCACGTCTAGGAACTTCAATACCTAATAGTTTTTCAACAGCTAAGGCATAACCATAATTATTAGAAGTGGAAGCTATATAATCCATTCTATCAGTGGTAGGTAAGAATTCATTATAAATCATATTCTCACCCATTTTTTCCATACCTCTATGCAAGTATCCAACTCCAGGTCTAGCCTTTACTACTTCTTCACCTTTAAGTTCAAGCATAAGTCTCATTTGTCCATGAGCTGATGGATGTTGGGGTCCGAAGTTAACCATCATTGTGTTATCTTCTCTCTCAAAATGTATATTTTCAAAGAAAGGTTTTAATCTATTTACTGATTGTTGCATACTCTTTACCTTTTCTCTTTAATAGTTACAGAATCTTCTGGTCTAAGTTTTCTAACAATAGGAATTCCACCCTCTTCTTGATAAGAGATTGGAGTAAGAGGTTCATTATTTTCTGAAACTTCTGTACCATAAGGAACTTCATGTCCTAATCTTGAGAAACGTTCAGTATCATATCTATCAATATTTGCACAGTCTCTAATTTCAGGACCAACTACATCTCTATACTCTTTTCCAAAAATCTTATCAATCTCATACCAAGATGCTGCCTCATCACCCGTAAGAGGATATGTTTTTCTAAGAGGGTAATCATACCAATCATCAGGCATAAGAATTCTTTTCATATTTGGATGATTTAAAACTTTCACTCCATACATATCATACATTTCTCGTTCTGCCCAGTTTGCCATTTTAAAGATACTGTAAACTGATTCTATTGCTTGCTTTTGTCTAATAAATGTTTTTACTCTAACTCTTTTTTTCTTTGTTAAAGATAACATTTCATAAAAAATTTCAAAGCCACCTTTTTGTGCAATATAATCAATTGCTGACATTTCCATTAGCATTTCATACTCTAATTTATCTCTTAAGAAAGTAAGTACCTTTACATTTTCTTCTGCTTTAATATAAACTACTAGTTCATCAATTTCTATATATGATTTAGAGATTTCAAATTTACTTTCTAAAGATTCTACATCTTTTGAATAAATTTCATCTTCATTTGGATTTTTTTTGGGAGTTTCTGGTGTTACATAAAATCGATCACTAAAATAAGATTTATGTTGAACATCATTTTTAGGTGTATATTTTCTCATTATACTAACCTTTTTTTCTTAATTGATCTAAAAACTGATTCACGTCTTATTTTCTTTTGTAATGTCATAAGTGCATATTGTAAGGTTTCAGGTCTTGGAGCACATCCAGGAAGATAAATATCAACAGGAATAATTCTATCAACTCCTTGAACAGTAGCGTATGTATTAAACATTCCACCTGTATTTGCACATGATCCCATTGATATTACCCATTTAGGATCTGGCATTTGATCATATAATCTTCTCATAAATTCTGCATGTTTTTTTGTAAGTGTTCCTGCTACAACAATTACATCTGCTTGTCTAGGACTTGCTCTAAAAATTGTTCCAAATCTATCGAAGTCATATCTTGAAGCTCCTGTTGCCATCATTTCAATTGCACAACATGCTAAACCATATGTTAAAGGCCATAAAGAGTTTGACCTACCCCAATTTACGATTTTATCCACAGATGTAAGAGCAATAGGTGCTCCACCATCTTGTAAATAATTTACTTTATGCTGTGCCATTCAAGCGCTCCTTTTTTCCATGCGTAAATAAAACCAATAGTTAGTAAAAGAATAAATAGAATCATCTCTATAAATCCAAACCAACCAAGTATTTTAAAATCAATTGCCCATGGGAACATAAATATAATTTCTATATCAAATAGAATAAACAGTAGTGCCATTAAATAGAACTGTACCGAGATACTATTTGGCTGTTTAGTAACTTCAGGTCCACATTCATAAAGTGAGACTTTTAATTTTTCTGTATCTAATCGTGCTAGTTTTCTACTTATAAGTCTAGCAGCGAATACAATTGCAATAAATGCACCAAAGGTTAGTAAAAACATTACAAAGGCACCGAAATACGGATGAGAGAAATCCATATGTGTCATCTTTAATCCTTCAATTAATTATTAGTTTTAATAATATCTAATATCATATAAAGCTTGTCTTATAATTTGAATCTTTATTTTTAAAGTAAAAGTTTAAGTTTATTTTAAAATAAAAAGATGAAGCTTAGATGATATTTTAATATTATTCAAAATTGGGCTAAAAAAAGCCTACTTTATTTTCTGAATCAAAATTACCTTTTAACTCTTTATCAATTTGTTCTTCAAATGACCTTACCGTAAATATTGGTTCATCTTCTACCGCAATTTTAAAAGCTGTATTTTTTATCACCATTTCAATTTGTCCACCAGTTAAATCATATTTTGCTAATTCTTTTATATCAAAACCCTCTTTTAAAGGTAATGCTTCAGGAAGTAGTTTCTCCCATAATTCATTTCTTTGCTCAAGACTAGGCTTTTTAAACTCTATTTTATAATTAAATCTTCTTGAAAATGCTTTATCTAAAGATTCTAAAAGATTTGTAGTTGCAATTAATATTCCATCGAACCTTTCAATCTGCTCTAAAAAGATATTTTGCATTTGATTATGCATTTTTTCACTTCCACTTGAGCTTGTTGTAGTACGTGAACTTAAAAATTGATCTGCTTCATTTAAAAGTAAAATAGGTTCAGATTTACTTTTATCTCTTAAATCATAATACTTATCAAATATTGCTCTTACGTTTTTTTCACTTTCTCCCACGTACATTGAAAGGATTTTTGAACAATCAAAACTAAGAACTTGTCTTTTTAAAGACTTTGCAAGAGCAAGGGCAGTTAAGGTTTTACCTGTTCCTGCGAAACCATAAAAGATGATTCTAGCCTCAATTCCTTTCTTCTTATCTTTAATTCCCCACTGTTTTAAACGATTAAATACATTTTTGTCCATTTGTTTTAATAAGCCATTTAATACATCTCTTGTTTTAGCATTTAAAACAACATCGTCAAGAGTCTTTGTAGTAGAGACTAATTCAAAAGTATCTTGTTCTTTTATTAAAGTATCAAGTTTTATTTTTCTTGTTCTTGTTTTCTTTTTTGTTGGATGAGAAATTTTGTAAAGAATATCATCAGGAATATAAAAATTTCTATTAATTCCACCAAAAGGAGTTAAAACCTCATCATAATCAACTAAAGAGTTTGAAACTAGATTTGAACCCTCTTCAAGTAAAGATCTATATTTTATTTTTTCGTAATCATCACTTGAAACTAAATCAATTAAAGAATTCATATCTCTAATTGTTCCATCCCCACCTGAGTACTCTTCTTTTAAAAGTGCTAAAAACAACATTTGTTCTTGTTCATTAAGATCATTAGTTTTAAAAAAATCTTCAAGCATTATGTCATTATTAGTCTCTTTAACTCTATCTTTTATTCTATTCTCTAAAAGTGTTAATTTTGATTTTAATCTATTTATATTTGGTGAGTTTTCATCAAAATTTCTTTTTACTAAATTTAATTGCTGTGCTAAATCTATTTTAAAAAACTGATCTTGTAAATACTCTAAATGATCTTCATATTTTTTAATCTCAGGTAAAACAAATTCCAAAGAACCTGTTTCCAAAAGTTTTAAATAAGCAGGAGAAAGAGTAACTGCTGAATTTAAAAGTTCTAATTTTGACATATCACTTAGTTTTATATGATCAAAGCTATTTTGTACTAACCAACCAAACTCTAAAAGTGATTTTATTAATTGAATATGCTCTAAATGAGCATATATTTTCAAATCAAAAAACTCTGCTAAAATATCAATTACAACTAATGTTTCTCTACCTGTTATATACTCTTTTGTAATATATTGTAATATTTTTGCTTCTTCTTTTGAACATTTTAATTGTTTAAAAAAAGTAGATTTTTCTACTTCTTTTGCATTTATAAAATCTATAATTTCTTTCATATATTTTTCTTTTCCTTTAATATCTTATAAAAAATATCCATATTTTCTTTTTTCTTAAACTCTATAGTATAATCCTTATTTATAATTATTGTTAAGTTTTTTATCTCTAAATCTTCAATGTCATTAAATTTATAAGTTTTTTTATCTTCTTCTAAATTTATTGAAAAACTATTAGGTATTTGCATGATCTCATCTTTACAAACTCCTTTATAAGTTCCTTTGGAATAAATAATATTCTCACACTCCTTTTTTTCAAAGTGTTCTTTTATTTCATTAAGATTTGAACTATCATGTATATTTAATACAATTACAATTACAGCAATAGTTCCAAATAAAATCAAAAAAATCATTATTCTTTAACTCCTTATAAAATATAAATGTATTATTATTACTTCTTTATTATATCAAAGGTTCTCTATGAAGTATATATTAGCTACTATTTCTATTCTTCTACTCTTTACAGGATGTGAAAATAAAGAGGTAAATCCCCCTAAAATCAAGATATTTTATAGTTTTGAAAATTTTAATTATTCAAAAGAAAGTATAATATTTTTTGAAGAAAAATTTAATGAAATTCTTAAATTTGATAATCTTATAATATTAGAACAATATAGTGATTTTTATAAAAAAAATTCAAACTATTTTATTAATGGAAAGCAAAAAGTTAAAAAATTAGAGAAGCTAATAAAAGAACTTAAAAATATAAAAAAAGATAATGAAGAGATTCTATTACTTAAAAAAGCTGAGAAAGCCAAAAAAAAAGAAGCTATAAAAATTTATAAAGAACTTGCAAAAAAGAATAATATAAAAGCACAAAGAGAACTTGTGAAACTTTATAAATATAAAAACCCTTCAAAGGCTCTATATTGGCTAGAGAAATTAGTTCTTGCAGAAGATATTTATTCAATGAAAGAGTATGCTAGTGCTAATATTTATATGATAAGACCTGTTATTGTTCAGGATTTAGAAAAAGCCCTAAGTACCTATAAAAGACTTGCCCAACTTGGCGAACTTTCAAGTATTATGAGATTAGGGAATATCTATGAATATGGATATCATAAACAAATAGCACCTCAAAATAAAGAAAAATCTTTAGAATACTATGAAAAAGCTGCGGCAAAAGATTATAAAATTGCGCAAAAAAAACTTTTTGAAATATACTCTTGTAAATCTTGTAAACCGAATAGATATAATGCAAAAAAAGCAAAAATACTAGAGGAAAAGCTTCTTGAAAAATAAATCTAACTTGAAAGATATCCTAAGATAATAGAAATAGTAAATATTGATAATATAGTTTGTAAAGTTATAATAGATGCCATAAGTTTAGTATCTCCACCTAATTGTCTTGCTAAAATAAAAGAAGAAGGTGCTGTTGGCATTGATGCAAAAACCACTACTATGCTTAATAAAATTGCACTTAAGCCATAATATATTCCTATAAAATACATAAATAAAGGCATTATAAGAAGCTTTAAAATAACAGAAGTTATTAACTCAATTTTGGCTTCTTTTATTGAAGATAAATCTAAAGCAAAACCTATTGATAAAAGTCCCATAGGAAGTGCTGAAGCACTTAAAATCTTTAATAAACTTAATACAACAATTGGTAAATCAAAATCTATATAATTTATACTGCCCCCTACAATACATGCTAGAATCAAAGGATTTGTAATAATAGATTTTATCATTCCCAAAAAAGTTGCTTTTTTATCATTTACAAAAAATGCAAAAATTGAAATACAAATCACATTTATAAGAGGTATTGCAAAAGTAATAAGTAAAGCAGCTAAGGCTATACCTTCATCTCCTAAAATTGCTGTAATTAATGCTAAATAAACGTAAGTATTAAATCTTACTGAACCTTGTACAACAGAAGAAAAAGAAGCACCTGAAGTTTTAGTTTTAAAATTTATAAATAAATTTACAAAAAGAACTGCTAATATTCCTAAAACTCCTGTTAATACAAAATCAAAAGCCTCTAAGCCATCTAAATTTGCAGTTGAGAGTTTATATACAAGTAAAGAAGGCATTAAAACATAGTAAGTTAATTTATCTGCACTAGTCCAAAAATCATTCGAAGGGAATTTTATTCTTTTAAATAAATACCCTAATAATATAAGTAAAAAAATTGGTATTAATGCGCTTACTATATGATCCATATATAAAAACTCTTTTCTAGACGTTAAATATTTGAAAGTTTATTAAGTTGTATTAGCATATTTTTTGCAGCATCTTCATTTAATGGCTTTTCATATGTAGTTAAAAGCTCTCTAGCTAAAATATTCGCTCCTAGATGTTGGAATTGAATTCTCATTGCTTGAAGACCTTTTTGTCCCCCTCCTCCACTGTGTGTTGCAAGTCCTACAATTTTTTCATTAAAAGCATCTCTCCAATTATCAGTTGCTCTTGAAGTCCATGACATTGCATTATTTAAAACAGGAGGCATAACTCCATTATATTCAGGGGCAACAACAATAAAAGCATTTAATGCTAAGATTTTAGAAGCTAACTCTTTAGCAACATCTGGAATTCCTATTTTTTCTTCTTTTACTGTACTATAAAGAGGTAAATCTAACTCTACTAAATTTATAAGTTCCGTTTCTATGTTTTGTTCTTTTGCTAATTCTTCTAATTTTGTTCCTAGTTTTAAGTTATTATTTGAACTTGCTACTAATATTCCTATTTTTGACATATCTATCCTTAATAATATTTTTATAATTTTGTAAATATATCTAATAAAACTTTATTTTTTATAATAATCCAAATCACTATCAAAATATTATACTGTTTTAATTAATTATGGAATTATATCGTAATTTCTAATTCCCAAAGGAATAATAAATGTATCTAAATAACAAAAAAGGAAATATTTTGAAAAAAGCTTTTAATCCTGATAGTTTTTTTACCACAACTACAATAGAAGATATTAAAATAAAACTTAAACATCTAGAAAGTATTGATTTTAATAAGATAAGTCTAAATGAGGAATTGACTAAAATAAACTATGAAATAACTTCTCCTAAATACAAAGATTTTATTTACAAAAACCTTGATGATTATTTTTCATTTGAAATTGATACCATAGTTTAGTTTCTAGCCATTTTTGTAATACTTGTCCATAAGAAAGAAGGAATTTTTTCTTTTATATTTAATTAATTCTCTTCTAAATTATTAAAATTTATTAGTAAAGAAGTATTCTACTTCTCTACTAAATCATATAAAGCTTGAATCTCTTCAGGCCATATTTCTTCATTAATAGTTTCTAAAATTAAAGGGATATCATCCATTCTATCATCATTCATAATAAATCTAAAAGCATCCCAACCTATTTTTCCAACACCTAAAGAATCATGTCTATCTACTCTACTTCCAAGTTCTGGTTTAGAATCATTTATATGCATTCCCATAAGATATTTTGACCCAACTATTTCATCAAACTCTTTCCATGTTTTATCATAAGCTTCTTTAGTTCTTATATCATAACCTGCAGTAAACATATGACAAGTATCAATACAAACTCCAATTCTAGATTTATCTTCAACTTTATCAATGATATGTGCTAAATGTTCAAATTTATAACCTAAGTTTGAACCTTGCCCTGCTGTATTTTCAATTACCATTTTTATATCATTTGTTGCATCAATAGCTTGATTAAGTGATAAGGCAATTCTATCTAAACACTCATCTTCTGTAATTTTTCTAAGATGAGAACCTGGATGAAAGTTAAGTCTATCAAGTTTTAATATTTCACATCTTTGAATTTCATGGATGAAACCATTTAAAGACTTTTCTCTTTTCTCTTCTTCAGGATGTCCAAGATTAATTAAATATGAATCATGTGGCAAGATATGCTTTGCTTCTATTCCACATTTTTCAAACTCTAAAAACCACTTATCTAATGTTTTTGTATCAAAATCTTTTGCAGCCCATTGTCTTTGATTTTTTACAAAAAGTGCATAAGCTTTTGCTCCAATTGCACTTGCATTTATAGGGGCATTAAAAACTCCCCCACTAGCACTAACATGTGCTCCAACATATTTCATTAAAATCCTTTTTTCTTGCTTCCTAATTAAAAAGAAACCTTCTATTTATTAACTTCTTTTAAGAGTAAAAATAAATTTTGCGATTGTACTATTAATCTTTTTTGATTTTTATTAAAATCTTATTCTTTTTATCTCTATGAATAATTTCTTTATCTTCACTATCAAAAAGTTCTTTTATAAAATCATCATTATAACTTTCATGTAAAAACTCATTATTAAAAGATTTAAGACTTTGACACTTGAAAGTATCACGACAAATTTGATTATCATAAATTTTTAAACTTAGAATAGATGTTCCTACTGAAAGAATTTGGACCTTGGTATAATTATTATATTTTGTTATAAAACCTTTGTCATAAAACTTCATTTTAGGTGTTTTTATTAAAATTGTTGCACTTGAGACAATCTTAGCTTGATTAAAAGAGCATCCTGTGAAAATTAAAAGTAAAGTTAAAAAAAGAATTTTATATTTCATCTCTAATCCTTTGTTTTAAAAACTTTTACTATAATACTGTAAATTTCATAAATTAAAAACCAAAGGCTATCTTTGTTAGTACATATTTGTTGCGCTGTTGACTCACACTACTTTTTAGAGCAAATCCAAAAAGAGTATCCAAAGGAAGAAATCATTGGCTTCTTCTATGACCCTAATATTCACCCTTATAATGAGTATCGTTTACGATATTTAGATGTTGAATATTCATGTAAAAAACTTGGAATAAAACTTCTTGAAGGTCCATATAACCTTGAGCAATGGCTAAAAAAAGTAAAAGGTTTAGAAAATGAACCTGAAAAAGGTGATAGATGCACCGTTTGTTTTGATGATAGATTAGAAACAACAGTTAAGAAAGCCTTGGAATTAGGACATGATAAATTTACAACTACACTTCTAATCTCACCTAAAAAATCTCAAGATAAATTAGAAAAGATAGGTGCAAATTTATCTTCAAAATATCCTTGTGAATTTATTTTTAAGGATTATAGAAGTGGTCAAGGTTCACAACTTCAAGGGGAAGTTGTAAAAGAAAACTCCTTATATAGACAAAACTATTGTGGGTGCTTATTTGGACTTACACAACAACGAGAACAACAGGATAAACTAATGGATGAAATGTTTTCCCCAATATCAAATCAGATACTGCCTGAATCAATAGAAAGTAGACTTGAGTTATATAAAAAAAGAGACTCATTAGAAGAATCTAAAATCCCGTATAAAATAGTAAAACAGAGATTTTTAAATTATAGATTACTAAGTGGAATCACAAAAATAGATAAAAAAGTGGTACCCTCATATTTTCTTTGCTATTCAAAATTAAATAGAAAAAAAATGAATGGTAGAATTGATTATGAAAAAGATGAAATTGCTTATTTAAATAGAGATGAAGTAAAAGTTTTAAGTCTTGAGATTTTTAATGAACTAGGAAATAGTTTTTACAAAAGTGTAAAAGATTTAATGTTCAATCCTCCAACTTTTGAATCAGAATTAAATATTAGAAATAAAATCACAAATAATCCTTATGGACTCTCTACTATAGTTGTAGTTGATGATGTTATAAATGGGAAATATGAGATTGAATTAAACTCAACAATATATGAAGATATCAAAGAAGTCATTATATGAAACTATTAGTTTGTGCAATGGAAACATCCTCAAATATACACTTAAAAGAGTTAAAGAAACATCTAAATGAAGATGTGGAACTTTTAGGCGTTTTTGATAAAGAGTTAGGAAATCCATTATACGACTTAACACATTTAGCTATTATGGGCTTTGTAGATGCTATAAAAAAATTAAGATTTTTTTTCCGTCTTAGGGATGAACTTGTAGATTTAGCAAAAGATTGTGACAAAATTTTATTAATGGATTCTTCAGGGTTTAATCTTCCACTTGCTAAAAAATTAAAACAAAAATATCCACAAAAAGAGATTATTTATTATATTCTACCACAAGCATGGGCTTGGAAGAAAAAAAGAGTTGAAAAGCTTGAAAAATATTGTACAAAACTTTGTTCAATCATTCCTTTTGAAAGTGAGATATATAATGAAAAAAATAAAATCACTTATGTAGGGCATCCTCTTTTAGATGAAATCTCTGAATATAAAACAACTTTAGAAAAAACCAATAAAATTATTTATATGCCAGGAAGTAGGAAAACAGAAATTATTAATCATATGAATGTTTTTAGACGTTTAAGTAAAGAGATAAAAGATAAAAAACATATTTTAATAATTCCTTCAAAATTTGATGAAGAATATATAAAAAAAACTTATGGAGATATTTCTAATTTTACTATATCAAATAATGCACATAAAACTCTAAAAGATGCAGAGTTTGGGTTTATATGCTCAGGAACTGCAACACTAGAAGCCTCTATAGTTGGAACTCCTTTTGTTATGTCATATGTGGCTAAAAAACTTGATTATTTTATAGGTAGAAAGTTTGTAAAACTTCCATTTATTGGTCTTGCTAATATATTTTTTTGGAAAATGGGTAAAAAAGCAATTCATAAAGAGTTTTTTCAAGAAGAAGTTAATTTTGAAAACCTTTATAAAGAATATATAAATATGAATAGAGAAAATTATTTAAAGAATTCTCAAATTCTAAGAGAGTATCTTCAATTTGGTAGTTCTAAAAATGTTGCAAATATAATTCAAAACTAATTATATTTTCGCTAAAATATATGACTTTTTAAAACACACAATGATATAGGATATAAGAATGTTAGACATTATAGAAATACAAGAAATTTTACCTCATAGATACCCCCTTCTGCTAGTTGATAGAATCACAGAAATGGAAAAAGGTAAAAGTATTGTTGGATACAAAAACATTTCAATTAGTGAACCAGCATTTCAAGGGCACTTCCCTGGCCATCCAATTTACCCTGGAGTAATGATTTTAGAGGGAATGGCACAAGCAGGTGGAGTACTTGCTTTAAAAAGCAATGACCTTACAAAAGAAGAACTTGCAAATAAAGTAATTTATTTTATGAGTATTGATAAAGCAAAATTTAGAGCTCCTGTAAAGCCAGGTGATAAATTAGAATATAAAATTGAAGTAAAAAAACTTAGAGGAAC
>JBFHGG010000037.1:0-24045 GCA_041583235.1 Halarcobacter sp. | reverse complement strand
GGCTTTTTATCTAATAAATCTTTTTCTAAAGATAATTCTTGACAATACTTATCAAGCTCTTTATTAAAATCTATTTTCTTTAAATCTATAACATCTTTTATTTGTTCTATAATTTTAAAACTAGGATGAAAAGAACTATAAGGGTCTTGATAAATAGAACTTATACTTTTAGCTTTAATTTCACCTTTTAAAACTTTTAAGTTTCCACTAATTAATTCAAAAAGAGTACTTTTACCACTTCCACTACTTCCAACAATTGAGATTAGCTCACCTTTATAAAGTTCTAAATTGAAATCTTTATAAATTAATTTATTTTTGTCATATCCAAAATAAAGATTACTAATCTCTAAAATAGAATTATTAATAAATTTATTTTCACTCATAATCATTCCTAAATATAAAAATTTACTATATTAAAAGATGACTAAATTCCTAATTATATGAGTATAGATTCTCTTTACATCCCATAGTTAATGAGAAGTCATAAGTTTATTAAAAGAATAAATTGCTAAAATTTAAGCTTCAAATTTTAAGGAGAGAATAAATGAAAAAAATTGTTTTAGGAACAATCATCGCTGCTGCATCTTTAATGGCTGCAAACTTTGCACCATGTGCAGGTTGTCATGGAGCTGCTGCTGAAAAACCTGCTTTAGGAAAATCACAAGTAATCAAAGGTTGGCCTGTTGAAAAAACTGTTGCTGCTTTAAAAGGTTATAAAGATGGTTCTTATGGTGGAGCTATGAAAGGTGTTATGAAAGGTCAAGTTGCAAGACTTTCTGATGCTGATATTGAAGATTTAGCAAAGCAAATTGCTGCATTTTAATTAGCTATTTTATTCATTTAAAAAGTGAATCACTTTTGTGATTCACTTTTTTTTTGCTCTTTTTTTAGAATTTTTTGCTCTTTTTTCTTTTTTTCTTTTTTAATAGCATCATTTAAATCCTCTTCACTATCAAAAAGAAGGCCACCCATCATTTTCTCACTATCGTCAAACTGCCCATCTTTTGCTCCCCAAATAAAAAAGCCAAGAATTGCAAAAGATATAATTAGCCCAATAAATAACATCATAGAAAGAGTATCATTAATCATTATTTTTCCTATATTTTAATTTTTTAATTTTATTCTTAATGAATTAGCCACAACAAGAAGTGAACTTAAACTCATAGAAGCAGCGGCTACTAAAGGAATTACTAATCCTGCCATTGCCAAAGGAATTGTAATCATATTATAAATTAAAGATAAAAGTAAATTCTGTTTTATAAATTTATAGGTTCTTCTTGATAATTTAAAGGCATATTGTAAAGAACTTAATGAATTGTTTAATAAAACTATATCTGAAACTGCAATTGTTATATCAGCAGAATTTCCCATAGCTATAGAAACATCTGCATTTGCCAAGGCAACAGAATCATTTATACCATCACCTGCCATTACAACAATTTTTCCTTTTTCTTTTAAACTTTTAATATAATTAGCTTTTCCAATTGGATCTATGTTTGAAACAAAAGTATTAATTCCAACTTCTTTTGCAACTTTTTTAGCAACAGCTTCATTATCTCCTGTTAACATTATCACTTCTAAACCATTTGAAATAGCATCTTTTACTAAAGATGTAGCATCTTCTTTTATTTCATCCTCTAATTCAAATGTTGCAATTATTTTTTTATTTATAGCAAAAATATATACAGAATTTAAAGAATCAAATTTATAATTTATATTATTACTTTTTAGAAGTTCTGCATTTCCTCCACTTAAGTGAAATACTTTTTTATCAATATTTTCATACTTAGCAATCATACCCTTTGCTTGTATATTTTTAACATCAAAAATATTTTTACTCTTCAAATTATTATAATTTTCTTTCATATATTTTTTTACAGATTTAGAAATTGGATGAGATGAAGCTTCTAGTAAAGAGTATAAAAGATTTAATTTATGAATATTATCATCAAATATTTGGCTCTTTTTAACCTTTAATTCACCTTTTGTAATAGTTCCCGTTTTATCCATTACTAAAGTATCAGCCTTTGCAACAGTCTCAATAAATTTAGCTTCTTTAAATAATAGACCATTTTTTGCTAATTGTGAAATCCCTATTAAACTTGCTATTGGAGTAGCTAAAGCTAATGCACAAGGACAAGCAATTACAATAACTGATATTGATACAATAAATGATTTTTCAAAATGATTTACACCCTCATAATCAAAACCTAAATCTATTCCAAAAAAATACCAAACTATAAATGTCAAAAGAGAAAGTCCTAAAATAGTAAGAGTAAAGCTTTTTGATATTTCATTTGCTTTATACTCAATTTCTGGTTTAGAGCTAAGAGAATCTTCTAATAAGGTTACTATAGAATTAAGAGTAGAATCTTTATAAGTTTTTGTAACTTTATATCTAATTAAACTATCATTATTAATAGTTCCACTAAATAAAATATCTCCTATTTTTTTAAAAATAGGTATAGACTCCCCTGTTAAACTTGATTCATCAAAAGAGCCTTCTCCACTTATTATCTCACCATCAACACATACTTTTTCGCCACTTCTAATTTCTACTATATCATCTATTTTTATACTGTTTAAAGCAATTGATTTTTTAATACCATTTTCAATAACTGTAACTTCCAAAGGTATTGAACTTTTTATTTTATCTAAGGTATCAACAGCAGATTTTTTTCCAATAACTTCAAGATACTTCCCAACTAAAACAAAGGTAATAATCATAGTAACGGAATCAAAATAACTCTCGCCTTTTCCTCCAAACAAGATATATAAAGAGTAAATATAAGTAAGTGTAGCCCCTGAGCTTACTAAAAAGTCCATATTTAAAATACGATTTTTTAATCCAAAATATGCACCTCTAAAAAAGATCCACCCAGAATAAAAAAGTACAGGTGTAGTTAAAATTAATTCAGCTATATGAATATAATTTTTTATTTCATCATCAATTCCTGTGAAAAATCCTGTGTATTTTGCAACAGCTAACATCATAATATTTACACTGGAGAAAACTGCAACCATCATTCTAATAAAATAATCTCTTTTTGATTGAACAGCTTGAGCATCTGCAACTGTTGCATCATAAGCATAAGCATTATATCCTATACTTCTAATTCTAAGAATTATTTGTGATAATTTTATCTTGTCTTCATCCCAAATAATTTTTGCTTTATTATTTGTAAAGTTAATATCTGCGCTTACAATTCCATCAGTTTCAAATAAAACTTTTTCATTTAGCCAAACACAAGCAGCACAATGTATTCCTTCAATAATCAAATCTATTTGCTTAAAGCCATCTTCATTTGTACTTATAAACGTATTTTCAAAGCTTTGGGTATCGAATCTATTTGTATCGTCATGTACTTCTAAAGGGGGTGCGATAGTTTTATTTCCGAGTTTATCATAAAAAGAATCCAAGCCATCATCTTTTAAAAGATGATAAACTCCTTGACAGCCTTTACAGCAAAAATTTAATTTATCATCCTTAATCATTACACTCTCATCAAAAACTAAATGACAGTGATCACATTTAACATCACTCACTAACAATCCTAAAATAATGTATTAATAATTAAAAAAATAAATGTAAAGAATAGCAAACATTTATATAATTAATTGTATAATCATTATACCTTAATATATTTGGAGTAAGTCTTAATGATAGCTAATGTATCTATTTTAAAAAATATAACAATTTTATATGCTGAAGATGAAGCCGCATTAAGAGAAATTACATTAAATATTCTAAAAGGTTTTACTAAAAAACAATTTGTTGCACAAAATGGAGCAGAGGGTTTAGAACTTTTTACACAAAATGAATCGGAAATTGATTTAATTATTACTGATGTTAATATGCCTATTATGAATGGCTTAGAAATGATTAGAGAAATAAAGAAATTAAATCCAAATATCCCTATTATAGTAGCTACCGCTTTTTCTAATACAGAATATTTACTTGAAGCAATTGATATTGGAGTAGATAAATATGTATTGAAACCAATTGATATGAAAAAGCTTTTACAATTAATGAGTCAATCTCTTTTATATCATGAATTAAAAGATTTATATGTTGATAATTTAACACGCTTACCCAATAGAAATAGATTAAAAAAAGATTTAGAAAATAATAATAAAGGCCTCATGGCTATGATTAATATTGATAAATTTTCAACTATTAATGACCTTTTTGGGGAAACTAATGGAGATAAAATTTTAGTTAAATTTGCAGATTCTCTAAAAAACTTTTTTGGTAGTGATGAATTCATACTTTATAGAATTGAAGCTGATAAATTTTTAGTTGTTGCCAAAGATTATAATAAAGATATACAAGAACTTTACGATTTATGTAAAAAATTTGAAGATTATATTGAAGAAGATCCAGTTTATATTGATGAACATGAAATTGATTTAAATATTACAATTGGTTTAGCAAAAAATCAATCTAATAATGCATATAAATATGTTCAAAGAGTTATTTCTTATGCAAGAAGAAAATTTGAACCAATTTTAATTTATAATGATGATTTTAATATTCAAGAATCTTTTGAAGAGAATATTAAATGGATAAAGAAAATTAAAAATGGTGTTAAAAATAACAATTTTAAAGCATATTATCAACCCATAGTAGATACTAAAACAAAAGAAGTATATAAGTACGAAGCTCTCATTAGATACATTGAAGATGATGGAACCATTATAAGTCCTTTTGCATTTTTAACTATTGCAAAAAAAGCAAAACTTTATCCTAATATAATCAAAATTATGATTAAGGAAGCCTTTGATTTAATAAAAAATAAAAATAAAAGAGTTGCCGTTAATATCTCTTTTGAAGATATTGCAAGTGAAACTACAATGAAATATATTTATAAAGTGCTTGAAGAGAATAAAGATTTCACACATCTATTAGAATTTGAAATTTTAGAATCTGAAGAAATCTCAGATTTCTCAGAAGTATTTAAATTTATAAAACGTCTAAAAGAATACAATAGCAAGATTGGTGTTGATGATTTTGGAGCTGGATATTCAAACTTTAATATGCTTGTTAATTTAGATATTTCATATGTTAAAATTGATGGTTCTTTAATAAAAGAGATAGATTCTTCAGAAAATCAGAAAATTATTGTAAAAACAATTACTGAATTTACAAAGAAATTTGGATTTAAAACAGTAGCAGAATTTGTATCAAATGAAAATATTTATAATCAAGTAAAAGAAATTGGTGTAGATTATTGTCAAGGATACTATTTTGATGCACCTTTATCATATGATGAAATAGAGTAAAAACTCTATTTTATATTATATTATTGCCCTCTTAAGATTAAATATTTAACCATTTTTTTATTACCAACTCTTTATCAAATAATTTAGATTTTATTCTTGTAATATTGGCAATAGCAACTAACTCTTTACTTGCTTTTTTTAGGTCATCATTTATAATAAAATAATCATATTTTTGAAAAGATTTTATTTCATGCCTTGCATTATCTAATCTTTTATTGATTACCTCTTTAGCATCAGTATCTCTATCATTTAATCTATTTTCTAATTCTTCAAGGGTAGGAGTAGTAACAAAAACTGAAGTAACTATGTTATCAAGTTTTTTTCTAACTATTTCATGACCTTGAACATCAATATCAAAAATAACAAGTTTACCCTTATTAATAGCCTTTTTAATAGGCTTTAAAGATGTACCATAATAATTTCCATGAACTTCAGCCCACTCTAAAAAAAAGCCATTTTTTATATCTTCTTCAAACTCTTCTCTTGAAACATAAAAATAATCAACACCATCTTTTTCACCAACTCGTGCTTCTCTTGTAGTTGTAGAAATAGAGAAATAATAATCCCCAATATCTTTATATACATTTTTTAATAAAGTTGATTTACCGCAACCACTAGGCCCTGATATAATTAAAATTGCGCCTTTTTTTTCCATTATTTATTTGCCTTTAAACTCAAAGTGATATCAACATCTTCACCATTTGATAATCTGTCAATTACATTTTGATCAAACTTTTGTAAAAATGGTTTTAGTTCACTAATATTATAATTATTTAAATTAACTTTTACTGCTTTATTCTCTTCTTCTAAACTAAATTCATACTCTTCTACTTCACTTAAAGCATCATCAATAATTTCACTTATATCTTTCCAATCACTCTCATCAACAACAACTTGGTTTTGAAGATCATCATCATGTAAAATATCAGAAATTTTACCTAATTCTAGATTATCTAAAACTCCTCCAATTTTTAAAGAGGCAATATTTACTATGCTTTCATCATTATCTTCATTAATATTATCTGCAACATCTTCAGCTAAAGACTCTACATAATTTGTGATTATTTCTTCTTCATTCAAACTATTATCAATCTCTTCATCATTTTTTTCTTTTTCTTCTTCTTTAATAAATTCAATTTGTTCTTTTAAAAGTTCTTCTAAAGAGCCAGGCAAAAAAGGTCTATTGATTATGAAATCTCTTGACTTATCGAAAGGTAATTCTTCACTAGAAATAGCAGCAATTTTTTTAGTATGTTTTTTTAAATTATTAAAATCATCATTAATAAAATCTTCATCAATTATTATAAAATCTACTCTATCTTTAATATCCAAATCATTTTTTATTATAAAAGTAATATTTAATTTTTTACAAACTAAAGTGAATATTTTTTCTATAATAGCTGTTCTTGTAACTAATACTAAATCCATCTACTTTATCTCTTCTAATTGTAAATCTATCAATTTATAAACCTTATCACACTGCATTGCTAAATCAGTTTCATGGGTTACAAGAATCATTCCTGCATCATTTTCTTTTATATAATCTTTTAATGTATCTAAAACAATTTGAGCCGTATCTTTATCTAAGTTACCAGTTGGTTCATCTGCAAATATAATTTTTGGTTTTTTAGTTAAAACCCTAGCAATTGACAATCTTTGCTGTTGTCCACCACTTAATTCTCCTACACCTTGATTTATTACAAAATCAATATTAAGTTTTCTTAATAGCTTATTATCTATTTCACATCCACTTAAAAGTGTAGCAATTTCTAAATTATCATTTGCAGAAAAACCTCTAAAAAGATAATGTGCTTGAAATATTATACCAAAATCTTCTCTTCTTATATTTAAAAGTTTCTTATTTTTGATTTTATAAATATTTTGATTATTAAAAATTATTTCACCACTTTTGGGTTCCAATAAAGAAGATAGTATATTTAATAAAGTAGATTTTCCACTACCACTCATACCAATAATTGCAATGGATTCTTTTTTTTCTAAATTAAGATTTATATTTTCAAAAAGTTTATAGTCAAATTCGTGAGATAAGTTCTTTGCTTCAAGCAAAGTAGTTTCGAAAGGCTCAGTAATGAGTGATTGTTTATCTAACATTTCACTCATTACTATAGCTTCATTTGGATTTGTAAGGTCTAAAGATTAAGACATTTGAGCAGCAACTTCTGCTGCAAAATCTTCTTCTTTTTTCTCAATACCTTCACCTAATTCAAATCTAACATATTCAGTTAATTTGATTGATGGATCACAAGCTGCAATTGCTTGCTCAACAGTCATTGAATCATCCATAACATAGTTTTGAGATAATAATGCATGAGCTGTATCTAACTGAGAGTTATCTTCAATCCATTTAGCAATTTTACCTTTAACGATATTTCCAATAATTTTCTCTGGTTTACCTTGAGCTAATAATTCTTCTTTCATTTTAGCTTCAGCAGCTGCAACAGCTTCTTCAGTTAATTGAACTCTAGAAACAAACTCAGGAATATTTTTAAGAGGTTTTCCAAGTCTTACTAACTCTTCATTTAACTTTTCAATATCAGCAATAATTGCTTTGTTTTCTGACTCAATAAAATCAGGATCTAAATCTGTATAAGCAATAACAGTTGGTTTCATTGATGCTGCATGCATTGCAACTTTCTTTAATAAATCAACAGCTTTTTCTTTTGCAGACTCATCACAAGTAGCAGCTAAAATAACACCTACTTTTCCTAAGTGAACGTATGCATTTACAACCTCACCTTTAACATTAGAAACTTTTCTTGCAACTAAATTTTCACCGATAACTGCAATTTTTTCGTTTAAGAAAGTTGGGAAATCTAATCCATCAATAGATGATGCAGCTAAAGCTTCAGCGTCAGCAATATCATTTGCTTGAGCGTGAGCAGTAATTCCATTAACTAAGTTAAGAAATTGCTCATTTTTAGCAACAAAGTCAGTTTGTGAATTTACTTCAGTTATAGTTGCTTGAGTATTATCATCATTTACTAAAATTGTAATAATACCTTCAGCTGCTACATTTGAAGATTTTTTAGCTGCTTTAACTAAACCAGCTTCTCTTAAAAACTTTACAGCTTCGTCGATATTACCTTCACACTCATTTAATGCTTTTTTACAATCAAGCATTCCTGCACCAGATTTTTCTCTTAATTCTTTAATTAATTTTGGAGTTGCACCTGCCATAATTATGCTTCCTCTGTTTTTGCTTCTTCAGTTACTTCAGCTTCACCTTCAGTAACTGCTTCTGCTACAACTTCAGCAGCTTCTTCAGTTGATACGGGAGCTTCTTCAACTTCAGTACCTTCTTCTTCAGCTAATGCAGCTTTACCTTCATTCATTGCTTCTGCCATTTCATTACAGAATAATTGAATTGATCTAATTGCATCATCATTTCCTGGAATTGGAAAATCAACAACATCAGGGTCACAGTTTGTATCTAAAGGAGCTACAACTTTAATTCCTAATCTTCTTGCTTCTTGAATAGCAATTTTTTCTTTAACAGCATCAAGTACAAACATCATGTCTGGTAATTTATGCATTTCTTTGATTCCACCAAGATATAATTCTAACTTAGTTTCTTTTCTAGTAAGCATTAAAGCTTCTTTTTTAGTTAAAAGATCAAGTTGACCTTCTTCTCTCATTTTTTTAATAACTTCTAATTTTCTAATTGATTTTTTAATTGTTCCGTAGTTTGTTAACATCCCACCTAACCATCTATGGTTAACGTAAGGCATACCACAATTTTCAGCAGCTCTTTTAACAGCTTCGCTAGCTTGTTTCTTAGTTCCAACAAAAATCATTGTTTCACCTTGAGCAGCTGCGTCTCTAACTACATTATATGTATATCTGAAATATCTTAATGTCTTTTGTAAGTCAATAATATAAATATTCTTTCTAACACCGAAAATGAATTTTTTCATTTTTGGATTCCATCTTCTCGTTTGGTGTCCGAAGTGTACACCACATTCTAATAGGTCTTTCATTGTAACCATAGTTTTTCCTTGTTTTTTTATTTTGTTGTCTTCTTTTTTAGCACAAAAATAAATTTTGTTAAAAAGAAGCAAAAACCTAAAGAGAACAACGAGTTGTTCTTTTAAGTAAACTAAATGGGTTTAGCCTCTGTGCCCCTTAATGCAAATTGCACAACCCATACCAGGATTGACACATGTGAGGTTTCTATTCTGAAATAGAGACGTGATTTTATCTAAGTAAAAATTAATTTAAGTTTAAGCATAAATTAAAACTCTATTTAATTAAAAGTAGTTAGAATATTTTTTAAATAAAAAGGATAAATATGCTTTTTTCAAATAGCTTTAAAACAGAAAAAATAGAACTTAATGATATTCAAATTAATTGTACATATGGAGGGAAAGGAGAAGCTTTATTATTAATTCATGGTTATCCTCAAACACATGTAATGTGGCATAAAATTGCAAATGAATTAGCAAAATTCTATTATGTAATTTGTCCTGACTTAAGAGGTTATGGAGATAGCTCAAAGCCAAAAGGTTTTGATAATCATGAAAACTATTCTAAAAAAACAATGGCAAAAGATATGATTGAACTAATCTCTTATTTAAAATTTGATAAGTTTTTTACAGTAGGACATGATAGAGGTGCAAGGGTAGTTCATCGTCTTTGCTTAGATTATCCAAAAAAAGTCTTAAAAGCGTGTGTAATGGATATAGCTCCAACATATCATATGTTTAAAAATACAAATCAAGATTTTGCAACAGGATATTATCATTGGTTTTTTTTAATTCAAGAAGATAATCTACCTGAAACTATGATTGGAGGAAAGGCTCCATATTATGTAAAAGAAAAATTAAAAAGATGGAGTGATGAAGATATATCTTTTGATAAAAAATTTGATAAAAAAGCCCTTAATGAGTATATAAGATGTTTTGATAAAAAATCAATTCATGCAAGTTGTGAAGATTATAGAGCTGCTGCATCAGTTGACATTATTGATGATAAAAAAGATAGAAAAAGAAAAATTGACACTCCTCTTTTAATACTTTGGGGAGAGAAAGGTTTTGTAAATAAAAATTACCAAGTCTTAAAGATTTGGGAAGATTATGCTTCTAATCTTCAAGGTAAAAGCTTAGACTGTGGACATTTTTTAGCTGAAGAAAAACCAAAAGAAGTCATTTTTGAAATAAAAAAATTTTTAAAATAAAAGGAAAAAATCCTTTTATTTTAGGCAGTTTTTACCTCATATAATCTATCTTTTGTACAGTCATAGACAATATTATATCCATGGTTTAATGCTAATGCAATGGAACCACCAATTGAACCTGCAACATCTCCAGCTAAATAAACTCCTTCTGAATTTATATTTCTTTCATTTATTAAAGCATGCCCCTTTTCATCCAATATTACACAACAATTTTGTAAAAATTCTTTTGGAGTAACTCCACCTAGGGCATAAATTATCCTATCATACTTTTCTATTTCACCATTTGTATAAAAAACTGTAAATTTGCCCTCTTCATCTTCAACTTTCTCAATATCAACTCCAAGTTTTGAAATTATTTCTCCATCTTCAATACAATCCATAAGATTTTTTACATTTTTAGGGTTTGCCTTTGTAATCTCATCTCTTCTATAATTAAATGTAACTTTGTTATCTTGATGAATAAAATAAGCATATTCACAGGCACTATCCCCTCCTCCTACTACTAAAACATCTTCATTTCCTTTACAATCAGCAATAGTATGATTTGCTCTTGATTTCAAAGAACTTGGGATTTTATAGCTTGGCTTATTAGGTTTACCCATTTTACCAATTGCTATTACAATATTTTTTGAATAATAAATATCATTAGTATTAGTAAAGAGTTTAAACTTATCTTTTAATTTAACAACTTTCGAAATTTCTGTATTAAATTTTGCATTGATAAGTCTCTTTTTTAATGAGTCTTCAAATAAATCCAAAGTACTCTCTTTAGTTCCATCTTCAAACTCTATATGTCCATGTAAATCTACATGAATTCCTTTCCAATCCTTATCAACTGGTTTATTATCATTAAAATATCTTCTAATTGTATCACTATGATTATCACTCTTTTCAAAAAGCAAGATATTTTCAAGGCCGAAGATAATTGCTTCACATGAAGTTGCTATTCCTGCAGGTCCTGCACCAATAATTGCTATATCATATAACTGTCTCATATTAATCTCCTTATTTATTCTTTTTACATTATAAGATGTTAAAATAATAAACTTTAATATTTATTGTCTAATTTTTATGCAAAAAAATCTGAATATAACTTATAATTTAAGTCTAAATAATAATTTATTATTTAAGCTTTTTATTAGATATATTGCATTCAAATCTAATTTAAGCTTATGAAATAATTCATTTTGATAAAATAACAAAATTTTATACTAAGATGAGCATAATGATTAAAAACAAAATATTAAACATTAAACATGAAATATCGAAAATAGTTATTGGTCAAGAAGATATGGTAGATGCCCTTTTAATTGGATTATTAACAAATGGACATATTTTATTAGAGGGTGTTCCAGGCCTTGCTAAAACAACTACTGTAAAAACCTTAGCAGATGTTGTTGACTTAAAATTTAAGCGTGTACAGTTTACTCCTGACTTGCTTCCAAGCGATATTATTGGTGCGCAAATTTATGACATGAAAACAGGTGAGTTTAAAATAAAAAAAGGTCCAATTTTTACAAATTTATTACTTGCAGATGAAATTAATAGAGCTCCTGCAAAAGTTCAATCAGCACTTTTAGAAGTTATGCAAGAAAGACAAGTAACTATTGCTGATGACACTTTTATTGTAGAAGCTCCTTTTTTAGTACTTGCAACTCAAAATCCAATTGAGCAAGAAGGTGCTTATTCACTTCCTGAAGCCCAATTAGATAGATTTATGTTTAAAATTGTACTTGGATATAATACAAAACAAGAAGAGTATGAAATTGCAAAAAAAGTAACCTCTAATGAGATTTTAGAATTAAATAAAATTATCAATAAAGATATATTAAGAGAGCTTAAAAAAGAGGTTTCAAATATACACATTGATAAGGAGCTAGAAGAGTACATTGTAGATATTATTTGTGCAACAAGAGAACCTGAAAATTATAACTTAGAAGAGATTAAAGATTATATTCAATTTGGAGCAAGTCCACGTGCTACAATTGATATGTTTAAAGCTGTAAAAGCAATGGCATTTATAAGAGGTAATAATTATGTAAGTCCTATTGATATTGCTTTAGTAGCAAAAAATATTCTAAGACATAGAATTATTTTATCATATGAAGCAGAAGCAATGGATATAAAAGTTGATGATCTAATTCAAAAAATATTAGAAACTATTGAAATACCATAAAGCAAAAAATTTTAATGAATAAAACACTAAAAAAAATACTTATCAAAACAAAACGTCAAATATTCTCAGAAATAATTGGAAATAATTCATCTTTACTTAAAGGTGAAGGTTATGACTTTTTAGAGTTAAAAGAGTATGAATATGGAGAAGATGTTAAAAAGATTGATTGGATTATTAGTGCAAAATTTAAAAAACCCTATGTAAAAGTTTTTCATGCACAAAAAGAGTTGAATATAAATATTGTTCCAATTCTAAGTGGTTCTGTTTATTTTGGTTCAAAAAAATTCAAACAAGAACTTATTACAGAAATTTGCTCAATATTAGGTTTTTCTTGCACTAAACAAGGAGACCCCTTTACCTCATATATTGCTAATGAAAAAATTGAATTATCTACAAAAAAATCAAAAAGAAATTTTTCAGTAAATATGATGTGTGAACAAATTTTTAATTACAATAGTATCGGAAAATCACAAGATTTTAAAGTTATTTCAAAAGAACTTTTTAAGAACCTTAGAAAAAAATCCATTATATTTTTAATTGGAGATTTTTTTGATACAAAAAATATTGATTTTAGACTTTTAAGTAAAAAACATGAAGTAATAGCAATAATAGTAAGAGATAAATTTGAAGAGAATCCTTTTGAACTTGGAAATGTAAATTTAATTGATCCTTCAACAAATCAAAACTTTGATGGCAATATAAATAGTGGAACTATAAAAAACTATGTAAAAAGTGTCAAAGAGAATGATCACAAACTTTTTGAACATTTACAAACTTGCGGCATAAGATTTACAAAAATTTATACTAATGATGAGCCATTACCTAAGTTATTAAGATTAATGAGATAAGGCATATAAATAATGAATGAAATAAAAATTCACGATATTAAAAATTTAGTTGAAATTCCAGATATCTCACTTTATATTTACATGTTCCTATGGATTCTAGCTATTCTTTTTATTTTTATTTTTATTTTTCTTTTATATAAATATTTTAATAATAAAAACAAAAATAAAAGAAAAGAGTATTATAGAATATTAAAAGATTTAGATTTAAAAGATTCAAAACAAAGTGCCTATACTATTTCAAAATATATAAAACTATTAGCACAAAATGAAAGAGAAAAAAGATTGGCAAGTGAATTAATTGAAGAATTAGAAAGATATAAATATAAAAAAGAAGTAGAAGAACTTAAAGATGATGTAAAAATTATATTTGCAAGATTTATGGATAGTTTAGATGTATGATTATTTATTTAATATTAGATTTGAATATCCTTATTTTCTTTTAATTATTTTTTTATTTATATTTTGTTCAATTTTTTGCAAAGCAAAAATACCAACATATATAATTCCTCATCTAAATATATTTGAGCAAAATAAACACAAATCTTTTATATTTTTATCAATTCTAAAATATATGGCAATAATTTTTTCTTTAATTGCTTTAAGTTCTCCTTATAAACATTTGAATACACAAATAGTAAAAAAAGATGGAATTGATATTGTTCTTAGTTTAGATACAAGTGGCTCCATGAAAGAACTAGGATTTAATAAAGATAATCAAAGAGAGAATAGATTTAAAGTTGTAAAAGATATAGTAAAAGATTTTCTTCCTAAAAGAGTAAATGACAATGTAGCTATAGTTGTTTTTGGAACTTCAGTTATGATGGCAACTCCTCTTAGTTTTGATAAAGAAGCGCAAAAATCTATTATTGATTATTTAGAAGTTGGAATAGTTGGGGATAAAACGGCAATGATAGACTCCCTTGCAACTTCAGTAAATATATTAAAAAATTCAAAGGCAAGATCTAAAATTATAATTTTATTAAGTGATGGAGAAGATAATTCTAGTTCAATCCCAATAGAAGTAATAATTAAACTTCTAAAAAAATACTCTATTAAAGTTTATAGTGTTGGAATTGGCGAATCAAATAAAATTATCTTAAATAAAATTTCTAAAGAGACTGATGCTAGGTCATATATAGCATATTCAAAAGAGGATTTATATGATATTTATAAGCAAATTGATAAGCTAGAAAAGAGTAAAATTGATAATAATAAAATAACTTTAAAAGAATTTTTATTTTTTTATCCACTCTTTTTTGCTATTATATTTCTCATATTCTACATTTACATAAAAAATAAGGATTAAAATGAGTGATATAAGTAAAGAGTTAAATTCAATTTTAAATGATGAAAAAACTTTTGAAAAAGAAGAAAAGTCTCCTGCTTTATTTATCACTTTAATTATATTTTTTATTGCAGTCACATATTTTACTGTTTTCTATTTTAGTATGGAGAATAAAACAATAGAAAAAAATACACAATTTAAAAATATAGAAAAAGAAAAAAGCCTAGAAAAGAAGAAAGAACTTATAAAAGAAAAGATAATAACAAAAATCGATAGAAACAATTTTTATAAGATATATTCATCAAATAATGTTAAAAGTATAAATTGTTATGATTATAAACCAGGTGAGATTAACCCAACACTATCTTGTCTAAATAATTTGAAAATTTTTTCAAAAGAAAATCAAAAAGCACTAAGATTTCAAATAATAACAGTAATTGGAAATAATGATATAAATATCTATAAAAAATTTAAGAAAAATATTCAGGATTTAATATTAAATGGACTTTCAATAAAAAGAATTAGTGAAATATCATGGAATATAAAAAAAGAATTGGGAAATGACATAATAATCACATCAAACAATTATTATGTGGAATCTAAAAATAATAAACATGGTATTATTTTAAAAGCATACTATTAAAGGCTATTAATGGATAAAAATAAATCAGAAAAATTAAAAGAAATACTTAATCAAACCTTAACTACTGAAGATATTGAAAAAAAGTTAAAAGCAGAAATAAGAAATAATGCATTAAAAAAAGAGAAAATTAAAGAAGATGAAAATTTAAATAAAAAATCTGAGGAAGAACCTAAAAAAGAGGAAGAATTAGTAATTCCTAGTATAAGAGAAAAGAAAAAAGAGAATAAGGGACTAAATACTCTTTTATACCTAGTAATAATTATTGCTATTTTATTATTCTCTATTGTTATTTATTTATTTACTAGCAAAAAAGAAGATCTTTCTTCTGAAACAAATATTCAAACTGCAAAAGAAAAAAGTCTTAAAAAAGATGATAACACAGAAAATTTAATCTTAATGGATAATGATAAAAAAAAGAGCGAAAAAAATATATTAATAATTAATGCAAAAAAAGAAGCAAGTGAAAAAGAGATATTAGAAACATCAAAAAAAGTATCAGAGAATAAGATAGAAAAAGAGAAAGCTAAAGAAACTATAAAAATAAAAGAAATTATAAAAGAGAAGATTGTAACAAAAACTATAAAACTTGATAAAAAGAATTTTAAAGAATATTATAATGCCTCTAAATATAATTCTCTAAAATGTTACAATTTTAAAGCTGGAGATATTTTCCCAAGTTCTCAATGTAAAAACAATTTAAAAGAGTTTTTAATTACAAACAAAAATGCTATTCGTTTTGAAGTTATCCCTGTTATTGCAGAGAGTGACAATCTTGTTTTTAATAAAATGCAATCAAAGATTAAAGATATGGATAAAGATTTCCAAAGCAAAGTAAAAGAGTATATGTTTAAAGGTTTATCAAGAGAAAGAGTACTTGAAACATCTTGGAATATAAAAGATATTTTAGGGGAAGATACAATATTAACTCCCACAAATTATTATGTGAAGTCAAAGAAAAATAATAAGGGTGTTATTATAAAAGCATATCACTAAGAGATATGCTTTAAAACCTCATCTTTATCTACAAGAGGGAATTTTTTATCATATATTATTTGATAAGGCTCATCACCTTTTCCTAAAATAAGAACCACAGAATTTGAGTTTTCACGTGCAAGTTCAATAGCTTTTTTAATAGCCTCTTTTCTATTTATCTCAATAAGTAGATTATCTTGATTTTTAATTCCCTTACAAATATCTTCAATAATTAAATCAGGGTCTTCAAATCTTGGATTATCGGAAGTAACAATAATAGTTTTTGCAAAGTTTGAAGCTATTTGTCCCATTAAAGGTCTTTTATCTTGGTCCCTATCTCCCCCTGCTCCAAAAACAACAATAATATCTTTGTCATTAAAACTTTGAAGAACTTCTTTCATTCCATCAGGAGTGTGAGCAAAATCTACAATTACGAAAGGTTTTTCACAAACTGTTTCCATTCTTCCACTAACACCTGCAAAATCTTCAACAACATTACAAATATCTTCAAGTTTTTTATTTGTAACAATATCAACACTCGCAACAGCAGCAAGAAGATTATAAATATTAAAAATACCCATCATATTTGAAGAAAAAGAGTACATCTGCTCAATTTTTGAAAACATTACATTCATACCATTTTTAAAAGAATATGCAGAGACATTATAAGTAGAAGGATTTTCCATTCCATAAGAATATGCATTTTTAGCATTAAATTTTACTATTGGGTCATCTTTATTTATAAGTTTTTTTGTTTCATCATTAAAAAAAGAATTTTTTATATTTATATACTCTTCAATAGTTTTATGATAATCCAAGTGATCTCTTGTAATATTAGTATGAACCTTTAATTCAAACACTAAACCTTCAACTCTTTTTTGCTCAATTGCATGAGAACTTACTTCCATTACAAAAAAATCACAAGCATTTTCCATTGCTTTTTGAATATGGGCAAAGTTACCAAGTTGAACAGGTGTTGTTAATGTATACTCTTCAACTCTTTCATCATTTATAAAAAAGCCTCGTGTACCTTGTAAAGCTACCTTATAACCTAAATCAAGTAAAATTGAGTAAATGGCTGCAGCAGTTGTTGTTTTACCATTAGTTCCTGTTATTCCAATAATTTTTATTGAAGACATATCTAAATGTTTATTTAAATCTTTAGCCTCAACAAAATCAACACAGCCATTTTCTATTGCATTTTCTTTAAATCTTTCATTCTGTTTTGAAAGTACAAATACGGACTTATTATTAGCTTCTTTTGAGTTATCAGTATATATTTTATTATTTATGATTAATTGCAATTTTTTTCTCTTCTAGTTTTTTATACAGCTCTTCAATTTTTGTATCATATGAAAAATATTCATTAAAGCCATCTAAATAGGTATATGCAGTGTTATTAAAATCATTATCGATTAATTTACTAACAAAATCAAAAAAATCTTCTTTATTTTCAATAGCAACCTTTGTAGAAAACATAATATCTTCAAAAGCAATTCTAAATGAACCTCTAGAATTAATCAATATTTTAAAATCTTCATATCTAATTGCATCTAAGGAGTCAACAGTTGAAGTACTAAGCTCTGACAAAATTTCCATCATTTTATCAACATCACCATCATAAGCATTAATAACATCTTCAACATAAGCTATAGCATCATCAATATTCTCATCTTTTGTAATAGTAAAATAATCATACAAAGATATTGCTTTATCTATATCTTCACTTGCTATATCACAAAAAAGTGCATAAATTGGATACTCTTTATTATCAGGAAAATTCGATGATAGTTGTGAATATATAAATAAAGCTTTTTCAAATTTTTTATCTAAAAAGAAAGCATTTGCTTCATTAAATAATCTATTCTCATTTATCATTAGAGCTCCTGTAAATTATTTTCCATACCTTGAGGAACATTGATTATTATAAGTTCGGGATGAATTGCAGATTTCAACTCTTTTTCTACAATAAATTTCAATGTACTTCCACTTGCACTACATCCTACACAAGCTCCTTGAAGCTGTATAAATATTTTTCCATCAATAATATCTAATAATTGAATTGCTCCACCATCTCGTGCTAGCATGGGAGCAATTTTCTTTTCTATAATAGAACCAACAGGTGGTCTTAGATCCTCATCAGTAAATGGCATCATAACTTTATCTACCTTTTTTTGCTTTTGTTTTTACATATAATATGCCAATAGCTGTACACAATAAAATTACAGCTATTGTTGAAAAAATAAATGTTAAAGTAACTTCTTGTTCAAACATCTACTTTATTACCTAGTTTATTACGCTATCACATCTGCTACAAAGTGATTCTTCATCTTTTGAAGTAAACTTCCAACATCTTGGACATTTTGCATCTTTTGCAAGGGCAACAGAAAATTTATTTCCATCAACTTCAAAACTTGCAAGAGTCTCTTCAAAAGCTTCACTTGAAATAGAACTAACTAAGAACCAATCTTCTGCCTCTACTGCTTCTAATGATAAAACATCTTGAGAATCTGTATAAATTGCTAACTCTAAAGTAGATTTAATAATCTTCTCTTTTTTTAGTGTATCAATTACTTCAGAAAATTTTTCTTTAGCTAATAATAAAATTTCATCATTAAGTTTAGATTCAATTTCTGGAATCTCTACTTTTTCAAAATCAAAAATATCTATAGCCCCACCTTTTATAAATTCTGGAGCAAATTCAAGTAATTCATCCATTGTATAAGTTAAGATACAAGCAAGTGTAGAAATTAATTTTTTAAGAATAATAGCCATTGCACTTTGAGATGCTATTCTATGAATATCATTTTTATCATCACAATATAATCTATCTTTACAAACATCTAAATAAATACCTGATAAATCTACAACTAAGAAATTATTTAATTTATTTAAACCTTTAGAGTATTCATAGATGTTAAATGCTGCTTGAATTTCATCAAATACTTTTTTAGCTCTTTTTAAAACCCATTTATCTAACACACCCATTTTAGAAACATCAACAATCTCTTCAAGATCACTAACATTTGCAAGTAAAAATCTAGCTGTATTTCTAATTTTTCTATAAAGTTCAGAATTTTGTTTTAAAATATTATCAGAAATTTTTAAATCAGATTGGTAATCACTCATTGCAACCCAAAGTCTAAGTATCTCAGAACCATATTGCTTCATTACTTTATCAGGAGCAATAACATTTCCTTTTGATTTAGACATTTTTTCACCCTTCTCATCAACAGTAAAGCCATGAGTTAAGATTGATTTATAAGGTGCAATTTCTTGTGAAGCTAAAGTAGTTAAAAGTGAAGATTGGAACCAACCTCTATGCTGATCACTTCCCTCTAAATACATATCTGCAGGGAAAGTTCCAGCATCATAATTTCCAGATCTTAAAACTGCATTTTGAGTTGAACCTGAGTCAAACCATACATCTAAAATATCCATAGTTTTTTCTAAATCTTCAGCATTGTATCCACTTTCTAGAGGTAATAACTCTTCAATTGATAAGTCATACCAAGCATCACAACCTTTTTCTTCAAAAATTTTGGCTACATGATCTAATACTTTTTCATCAAAAATGATTTCATCAGTTTTCTTATTTCTAAAGAATGCAATTGGAACACCCCAATCTCTTTGTCTTGAAATACACCAATCAGGTCTTCCATCAAGCATTGATTTTAATCTATTTCTTCCCCATTCAGGATAGAAAGTTAAATCTTCAACTACTTTAAGTGCATTTTCTCTTAAAGTTTTTTGCTCTTTACCGTATTCATCATCAATAGAGATAAACCATTGCTTAGTTGCTCTAAAAATAATTGGTTTATGTGTTCTCCAACAATGTGGGTATGAATGTCTAATATCAACATGCTTAAGTAAAGCATCACCTAACTCTTCTAAAATCATTTCATTCGCTTTAAATACGTGAACTCCCAAATACTTATCTGTATCATTAAATAGTTTTTCTCTAACAATTGTTTGATCAAATTTACCATATGCATCAACAGGCATGATTACATCAAGACCATATAAAAGCCCTACTTTATAATCATCCTCACCATGTCCAGGAGCAGTATGAACAGCACCAGTACCAGCATCCATTTCAACATGCTCACCTAATATGATTTTTGATTGTCTTCCGTTTAAAGGATTTATTGCATGTGTGTTTTCTAACTCTTTAGGGTCAAGAGTGTCAAGAATATCTCCTGAAATTACTTCTTGCTCAATTAAAGAATTATAAAGTTTTTTTGCAACAATAAATTTATCAGATGTTAAAACATACTCTTCTTCACCATTTAAAGCAATACCAGTATTTGATGGAAGAGTCCAAGGAGTTGTTGTCCAAATAATAACACTTGCATCAATTTTTTCATGCTTAAATGCAACAAAAATAGATGGTGATGTTTTATCCTCATACTCAACTTCTGCTTCAGCAAGTGCAGTTTGAGCAGCCCAAGACCAATAAACTGGCTTAGACCTTTGAACTAAAAGACCTTGATTAGCAATTGCACATAATTCTCTGTAAATATTTGCTTCGAATTTAAAATCCATTGTAAGGTATGGATTTTCCCAATCTGCTATTACTCCAAGTTTTTTAAACTCATCTCTTTGAATATCAACAAAACGTGTTGCATGATCACGACATAATTGTCTTAATTTAGATTTTGCTAACTCTTTTTTCTTTGTGCTACCAATCTTTTCTTCAACTTTTTGTTCAATTGGAAGACCGTGACAATCCCAACCTGGAACATATCTAATTGACTTTCCATCAAAATAATGAAACTTATTTATAATATCTTTTAAAATTTTATTAAGTGCATGACCAATGTGTATATGACCATTTGCATAAGGAGGTCCATCATGCAAGGTAAAAGAAGGTGCATTTTTTCTGTTTGTTTTCATTCTGTTGTAAACTTTTTGTTCATCCCAAAGTTTGTATTTTTTGGGTTCATTTTGAGGAAGATTCCCTCTCATAGGAAATTTTGTTTTTGGTAGTAATAAACTATCTTTGTAATCCATTTTTAAGTACCTTCAGTTATATAGTATTATAGTGTTTTCATAAATCGCAGATTATATCTAAGTTAAAATTAATTTTATATAAGTTAATTATTTATTATCATCTATATACGATGCATTAGTTTTGCCACATCTAGGGCATGGGTTATTAGCAGTAATAAAACAAGAATAACAAAATGTAGCATCACAATCCCTACAAGATAATTTGCAATGTTTACAAACAAATATTCTCATTTCTTTATTTTTTTTATATTTTTTAACTTTGAACCAATCAAACATATTAAAGTATAGTACACAATTGTACAAAAAATGTACATGATTTTTAATATTTGTCAGCTTAATTAATTTTGTGTTTCTTTTGTACACATTTTGCACATGGCTAAAATGCGCTCATTATCTATAATATGTTACCATTAATCATAATTTTTAAATAGATTCAGAAGTATGATCAATCATAAGGCATAAAATAAAAATATTTTTGCTAGAATTTCTACATAAAAATACAAAAGAACAAATAGGGATGTTATATATGGATACAAAACATTATGAAGTAGTAATTGTAGGTGGAGGAATTTCTGGTGCTGCACTTTTTTATGAATTAGCAAGATATACAGATGCAAAAAGCATTTGTATGCTAGAAAAATATGAAGACTTAGCAACACTAAACTCTAAAGGAACTAGTAATTCTCAAACAATTCATGTTGGGGACATTGAAACAAACTATACATTAGAAAAAGCTCATGTAACAAAAAGAGCCGCTAAAATGATTGAAAAGTTCTGTTTACAAAGAGGCCTTCAAGATAAGATTATGTTTGCACACCAAAAGATGGCATTAGGTGTTGGGGAAAAAGAAGTTGAATTTATAAAACATAGATATGAGGAATTTAAAGAATTATTCCCTTACCTAGAATTATGGGATAAAGATAAACTTAGAGAACTAGAACCAAAATTAGTTTATGCCGATAAAGAGCAAACAAAAGATAGACCAGAACCAATTGTAGCAATGGGAACACAAAGTGAATATACAACTGTTGATTTTGGAGCTATGACTAAAGAATTAGCAAAAGCAGCTCAAGAAGAGAATAAAATAACTGATATCTTCTTTAATGCAGAAGTTGAAGAAATTGAAAAAGTTAATGATAAATATAAATTAACTACAACTTCAGGTTCAGTTTTTACAGCTGATTTTGTTGTTGTAAATGCTGGAGCTCATTCACTATTCTTAGCGCATAAAATGGGTTATGGAAAACATATGGGTTCTTTATCTATGGCTGGTTCTTTTTATATAACTAGTGGTGAATTTTTAAATGGGAAAGTTTATATGGTACAAAACCCAAAACTTCCATTTGCTGCTCTTCATGGAGATCCTGATATTTTATGTGATGGAAAAACTAGGTTTGGGCCAACAGCACTAGCTCTTGGTGTATTAGAAAGATACAAAGGTTTAAAATCTATGGGTCAATGTTTAAAAACTATGAATATTGATGGAAATATTTTAAAAATCTTCTGGGACTTATTAAAAGATAGTGAAATAAGAAATTATGTATTTAAAAACTTCTTATTTGAAGTTCCAGGAATAAATAAAGGTCTTTTTGTAAAAGATGCAAGAAAAATTGTTCCTTCTTTAAGTGTAGATGATATTGAATATGCTAAAGGCTTTGGTGGAGTTAGACCTCAAGTATTAGACAAAGATAAACAAAAATTAATGCTAGGTGAAGCATCTATTAATCCAGGGGATGGGATATTATTTAATATGACTCCATCTCCTGGAGCTACTTCTTGTTTAGGGAATGCAGAACGAGATATAGCTGTTGTAGCTGAATACTTAAATCTTACTTTTAATACAGAAAAATTCCAAGAAGAATTAACTGATAAAGAATAATATATAATAATATGGGCCTATGCCCATATTAAACCCTCTAAAAAGCATAATAATGTATGAATTAATATTTAATGACCAAGATATGATTTTTTTGCAAAATGAGCTTAGAAAGCATAATAGAACTATTACAAGCGCAGAAAGTTGCACAGGAGGATTAATTGCCTCAATGATAACAGAAATATCTGGTTCTTCACAGATATTCAATGGCTCCATAGTAAGCTACTCTAATCAAATTAAATCTCAAGAATTAAATGTAAAACATGACACTCTTCAAAAGTATGGTGCAGTTAGTATAGAAGTTGTTAAAGAGATGTTAGAAGGTGTAATAAATAAATTTAATGCTGATTATGCAATTGCAGTTAGTGGAATTGCAGGACCAAATGGGGGAACAAAAGATAAGCCAGTTGGTACAGTAGTAATTGGAATAAGTGGTAAAAACATAGGTCAAGAAATTGAAATTTATCACTTTAAAGGTACAAGAAAAGAGGTTCAAGTTCAAGCTGCAAAACATGCTTTAAAAAGAATTTTGAAATTTTTTCAAAAAACCCTTGACAAATAAAAAAAAACCTATTATAATTCCAGTCCATTTTAAGAAAACACATCTTAAAATATTGACCTGTTAGCTCAGCTGGTAGAGCATCTCCCTTTTAAGGAGGTGGCCAATGGTTCGAATCCATTACGGGTCACCAGTTAACTTGTAAAAGTTTTTGCTTAACTTTTACATTTTATTAAACCGAAAGCAAAAAACGATG
>JBFHGG010000036.1:0-24656 GCA_041583235.1 Halarcobacter sp. | reverse complement strand
TTTACAAACAGCTTATTTTGATGTAGTAGCTGGAAAAAATGAGAAGTATTTAAAAGATTTAACGTATATTAACTAAAAAATTTAAGGGAAAATAAAATGCCAATAGATAACGACTATTTTAAAAATAGACAACAACAGAATAAAAACTCTGGTGGTGGAAATAACAATGGAGGTGGGGGAAACTATCAACCACCTTTTGAGCCACCTGAATTTTTCAAAAACTTTGGGAAAAAAGCTGGAATTTTCTATGTAATTATAATTATAATTGCTGCAATGTTCTTATTCAAACCATTTGTAATTGTAGAATCAGGACAAGTAGGTATTAAAGTTACTACAGGTAAATATACAGAAGAGCCATTAAGACCAGGTTTTCACTTATATATTCCAGTATTCCAAAAAGTTATCTTAGTTGATACAAAAGTAAGATTAATGAACTATGCATCAGTTGAAACTATGGGTGGATTCGATGAAGGAATAAGAGCAAACCCTGCTATTAATATTCTAGATGCTAGAGGGTTACCCGTATCTATTGAATTAACTGTTCAATATAGATTAACAGCAGATGGTGCTCCAACTACAATTGCTAATTGGGGACTTTCTTGGGAAGATAAAATCATCAACCCTGTTGTAAGAGATATTGTTAGAAATGTAGTTGGTGTTTATACAGCTGAAGAATTACCTACAAAAAGAAATGAAATTGCTGTTAAAATTCAGGATGGAATTCAAACAGAAATTGGTTCACTTGAAGGACAACCTGTTATATTACAATCTGTTCAATTAAGAGAAATTGTATTACCTACAAAAATTAAAGAACAAATTGAAAGAGTTCAAATTGCAAATCAAGAATCTGAGAGAGTAAAATATGAAGTTCTAAGAACTAAGCAAGAAGCTGAAAAAAGAGCCGCTAAAGCTACCGGTGATGCTGAAGCTAATAGAATTGAAGCAAAAGGTCGAGCGGATGCTGTAACTATTGAAGCAAAAGCACAAGCTGCTGCAAATATGGAAATTGCAAAATCATTAACTCCAAACTTACTTCAAATGCAACAAATTGAAGTTCAAGGTAAATTTAATGAAGCACTTAGAGAAAATAAAGATGCTAAGATCTTCTTAACACCTGGTGGTTCAACTCCAAATATCTGGGTTGATACTAAAAATACAGCTAGAGATACAGCAATTAATCAATAATTTATAAAGAGTAGTTATCTACTCTTTATAACAAATCTTTCTAGTAAAAGAAAATAATATGAAAAAAAACATGCTAAACAAATTTTTAATCCTCATCTCTATTTTTTTTATACTTCAAAACTCTTCATATGCAAATGAAACTTCACAAGAAGTTAACTTACAAAATATTGAAATTCCTATAAATAAAAAAGAGAAAACAAAAGAAGATTATGAAAAAGAAGATGATTTATTAAATCCTGTAACACAATCATATGAAAAATCACCCATTATAAAAAAGGATGATGTAGAGTTTGATGGTGCTGTTGGAGTTAATAAAGAAGCAAAAACTATAGATGAAGTAAAAGTTAATATAGGAACAAAATTTTAAGGTAAAATATGAATCAAATAGAAAAAATTGATTGGGAAAAGGTTAATGATCTTATTCCTGTAATTACACAAGATGTAAATACAAATGAAGTTCTAATGTTAGCTTATATGGACAAAGAAGCTTTAGACTTAACAATTAAAACAAAACAAGCACACTATTTTTCAAGAACAAAACAAAGAATATGGAAAAAAGGTGAAAGCTCTGGACACCTACAAAATATAAAAAATATTATGCTTGATTGTGATAATGATACACTATTAATAAAAGTTGAACAAATAGGTGTTGCTTGTCATACAGGAAGAAAATCATGTTTCTTTACAGATTTAGAAACAAATGAAGAAGTTTTAGATGTAGAAATTAATACAGATGCTACATATGGAGTTATTGACTCTTTATACCATGTAATTGAATCAAGAAAAAATGATGATCCAAAAAAATCATACACTGCTAAACTTTTAAAAGGTAAAGAAAATTCTATGCTTAAAAAAGTTGTTGAAGAAGCAGGAGAATTCGCCTTTGCAGTTAAAGATAATGATACTGATGAAATTATATATGAGGCTGCTGATTTAATGTATCACTGTCTAGTTGCAATGTCTTCAAAAAATATAAATCCAGATAGAGTTAAACAAGAATTAGCTAGAAGATTTGATATTTCTGGAATTGATGAAAAAAATTCTAGAATAGAAAAATAAAAACTTGAGCTTTATGCTCTTGTTTATAAATATATCTAATGATAAATATTATAACTAGTGTGTTACTGCAAATAAACTACTACTAATTGTTAGAACATATATTCCTGCAACAATTAAATAATCATTTATATTTGTTTTAAACTTTTTCATATTTTCTCCTATTAAAATTTTATTATTATCTTCTTTTTTATGTCAGTAAAATATAGAACTATTTTAGCTCTATATTTTTATTACTGCATTATTCTTAAATTAAATAATCTGGTGTATCAGTATTCGCTTCTGGATAAAAAGCTTTTAGAGTATCTCTTGAAACTGCTGGCTGTTGCAATGTGTGCGTTGCAATACCACTATTTGAATCAATACTTCTTAAGTAATCTGGTGAATCATTTTCTGCTTCTGGGTAAAATGCTCTTAATGTCTCTTTTGAGATTGATGTTTTTGCTAATTCATGCGTTGGGTTATTTAAACTTACTTTTCTTTCTAAATAATCTGGTGAATCATTTTCAGCTTCTGGGTAAAATGCATTAAATGCGTCATTTGCTGATAATGAACTTCCTAGAAATAATCCTAATCCTAATACTGCTGTTGTTAATTTTTTCATTTTTTGTCCTTGTTTTTTTGTTTAAGTTAATTTAAAATTACATGGTGTAATTAAAGTTACTAATGGAAGTTTAGTAGCATTTAACTTAAATTATCCTTAGGGTAATAAATGTTACTAATGAAATTTAACAATTTTATATATTAGTAATCTTAGAGTAGTTTTTGTAACTAAGGATAGTTTATAGTTTGATTAGATATTATTACTACAGTAAAGGATTAATATGTATAAAATTAATGATAAAGAGTATGATTGTACAGTTGCAGTAACACTAGATATTTTTAATGATAAATGGAAATTATCTATTATATGGAACTTATTAAATGATCCAAAAAGGTTCAAAGATTTAGATGAAGCTATTTGTGGTATCACTAAAAAAACTCTAACTGTAAAATTAAAAGAACTAGAAGAGAAGAATATAATAAATAGAGAAGTTTTTCCTGAAGTTCCACCCAAGGTGGTTTATTCATTAAGTCCTGCCGGAGAAAGATTAAAAGTTGTTCTTGATGCAATGTTCGGGTGGGGACTCTCTTATGTTAAAGAACATGGAGAAATTATTGAAAAAACTGAGGCTTGTGAAGAATAGGTTTGCAAAATGAGTATTAATTTAACACAACCACTTTCACCATTTTTAAAAGTAAAAATGCTTGATAATAAAGAAAAAACTTTAGGTTTAGTAAAAAATAAAGTTCAAGTAGTACTTAGCTTACCAAATATAAGTAACTTTACTAGGGAACTTAAAACAACAATAAATACATTTGATAAAAGTGTAGAGTGTTTTATTATAACTGCTAGTGAAGAGAAATCAACAAATAAAATTATTAAAGAGTATGAATTATCAAAAGCAAATGTTTCTTTAGATTTTAAAAATTTTGCAATGACATTTGATTTAAATAGTAAAGAGAATGGACTTAAAAAATCTTTAATGATTATTAATGAAAATTGTCAAATTGTACATAAAGTAATTTTGTAAAAATAAAAAGAGGAAGACCTCTTTTTATTTATTAACTAGTTACAACCACATCCAGAATGACTCTGATCTTTTTGTGATGCTGCACCAGCACTTGTAGAACAAGCAGATACTCCAGGAGGAGTTGTTGGTTGAATAGAAGCATTTTCTGCTTTATCACTTACCTCATCAACATAAGCTACTAATTTAGCTGCTGCTTCCATATATCTTTTTGCTGATACTGATTCAGGTTCACAATAAACAATAGGTTTTCCAGAATCTCCACCTTCTCTAATAGCAGGCTCAATTGGTAAGTTTCCTAATACTTGAGTATTATATTGATCTGCTAATGCATCACAAGTTCCCATTCCAAAGATATCTGATTCAGTTCCACATGATGGACAAATAAATCCACTCATATTTTCAACAATACCAGCAATTGGAATATGAAGTTTTGCAAACATATCTAAAGATCTTCTTGAATCATCAAGGGCTACATGTTGAGGAGTTGTTACATTTACACCACAAGTTACAGGAACACTTTGAGCTAAAGTTAATTGAGCATCACCAGTTCCTGGAGGCATATCAATAAATAAGATATCTAACTCTTCCCATAAAATATCTCTTAATAGTTGTTGAATTGCTTTCATAATCATAGCACCTCTCCAAATAAGAGCCTGCCCCTCTTCCATTAATGATCCCATTGACATAACATCAACACCATATGCATTAAATGGTTTAGCTTTATTTCCAACTACTTCAACTTCTTCTCCTTGTAATCCCATCATACGAGGAATATTTGGACCATAGATATCAGCGTCTAAAATACCAACTTTTTTACCTTGCATAGCTGCTGCTACTGCTAAGTTTACAGTTGTAGTTGATTTTCCAACTCCACCTTTTCCTGAAGATACCATTACAAAGTTTTTAATTTGTGGAGCTATATTACTTCCACTTACACTATTACTTTGTTGTTTTGGCTCTTCTGGTTTTTTTAGGTTTAAACTTGCATTAGAAATACCAATTGCACTTAATGTTGAAGAGATATCTCTTTGTAATTGCTCTGCTACTTCAGGAGCACTTGATGTAATATCTAAATAAACTATACATGTATTATCATCTTTTAGTTCTACATCTTTTAAGAATCCAAAATCTACAATAGATTTTTGGAAACCAGGATATAAAACCTTTGATAACTCTTGTTTAATATCAGCTATTGTTGCCATATATATTTTCCTTAAAATAGTCCCTGTTTTATGGGACTTCTATTTTTTAATTTCTTTTATCAAGAGAAGTAAATTCTCTTTAAAGAAACAAACCCTAAAGAGAACAAAAAGTTGCTCTTTTTATTTAAAATTTTCGTATTATATTTAAAATAGGATAACTTTAGTCTTAATTATACTTTCTATAATTTGAAGTTTATAAAAAAAGCTAAAGTAAAACCTTGACCTTGAATAATATTAAAGCAAGAAATCTTTTAATTAAATCCTTTATTTTTAGTTCTTTTATTATATTATACTATCCATGAACAATAATTTTATAGCTCAAATACAAAACTTAAACCTTGACTTTAAAGGTAAAAAACTATTTAAAAATCTAAACTTTGATATATTAGAAAATACAAGTAGCGCCCTACTTGGAACTTCAGGAGTTGGAAAATCAACCCTACTTAGATGTATAGCTAATTTAGAAAAAGAGAATATTACAAAAGGCGAAATAGTATTAAAAAAAGGGGTAACTATAGCTTGGCTTAGTCAAGAAAACTCCTTATATCCTTGGCTTAGTATTTTAGATAATGTTCAGCTATATCATCATCTAAAAGGAAGTAAAACAAAACAAACTTTAGAAAAAGCAAATGAACTTTTGAGCCAAGTAAATATGACTAAACACTTAGATAAAAAAACTTATGAACTTTCAGGGGGACAAAAACAAAGAGTTGCCTTAGCAAGAACACTTATGCAAGAAGCAAATCTTATTTTAATGGATGAACCTTTTTCAGCTTTAGATGCAATTACAAAAATACAATTGCAAGATTTAACTTGCAAGTTATTAAAGAATAAAACTGTCGTACTTGTAACTCATGATCCACAAGAAGCTATAAAGCTAACTAATCATATATATATTTTAGAAAATCAACCTGTAAAGATAGAAGAAATAGCTTTTTTACAAGGAACCTTGCCTCATAAACTATCAAATGAAAAAATATGGAATTTACAAGAAGAACTAATATCTAGATTAAAAGGAAGTAATTTATGAAAAATATTTTAAAAGCATTACTTCCTATTATATTTTTATTTATTTTGTGGGAAAGTATTATTATAATTTTTGATTTACCACACTACATACTACCAAAACCAAGAGATGTTCTTTTTCAACTAATAAACCAATACAGTCTACTTTGGGAACATACACAAACCACACTTTTAGAAATAATCGTAGGAATAATTCTTGGTTGTTTTTTTGGTCTTAGTTCTGCTTTTGCCTTACTTTATTTTAAAAGACTTGAAAAATATTTACTTCCAATACTTGTAATCTCTCAAGCAATTCCTGTATTTGCAATAGCTCCACTTTTGGTTTTATGGTTTGGTTATGGACTGGCCTCAAAAATAGTTATGACAGTAATTATTATATATTTTCCTATAACAACAGCATGTTATGATGGACTTAAAAACACACCAAAACAGTGGCTTCAACTGGCCTACACTTATAAACTATCTCCTTTACAAACTCTGTTTAAAGTACGTTTTAAAGCAAGCTTACCCTCTTTGGCTTCTGGACTAAAAATAGCAGTTTGTATAGCACCTATTGGTGCAGTTATTGGAGAATGGGTTGGTTCATCAAAAGGGCTAGGATATCTTATGTTACATGCAAATGCAAGAATGCAAATTGATTTAATGTTTTCTGCACTTTTTATATTAATTGTATTAACTTTAAGTATTTATTTTTTAACTGATTATTTAACAAAAAAGTTTATTCCTTGGGCCTCTTATTTACATTAAATTGACTTAAATTCTTTTTTCTGATAAGATTTATTTTTTAATGTAGGGAGCTTATATTATAGGCTGAGAGGGAGTTTAAAACTTCGACCTTTGAACCTGACCTAGGTAATGCTAGCGTAGGGATTTGTTTTTACAAATGTATTTTTATACTTCAAATTTTGTTTATCTTTATTTTAAGATGCACTCTTCTCTTCTTATATTTATTAGTTAAAAGGAGAGCTATGACAATTACACAAGTACTTATTCAAAATTCACAACCCCATTGGGATGATTACATCAAACATGAATTTATACAAAAATTAGCCAATGGAAGCCTAGAACTTAAAAACTTTCAACACTATTTAAAACAAGATTATATTTATTTATTTCATTATTGCAGAGCATTTGCACTTGCTATGTATAAAAGTGAAAACTTTGAACAAATGAATTTTTCACAACAAGCTTTAAATGCTACACTAGATGAAATACAATTACATATAAACTATTGCAAAGAGTTTGGAATAGATGAAAAATCAATATATGAACAAAAAGAATCTCCTGCTTGTGTAGCTTACACTAGATATGTTCTAGATTGTGGTATGAATGGAGATTTAGCACAACTTTATGCAGGAGTAATACCATGTTTTGTGGGATATGCTAAAGTAGCTGATTATATTACAGAAAACAACTTAAGTGTAGAAAATAATCCATATCAATCTTGGATAGATATGTATGCTTCAAAAGAGTATCAAGAAGCAGCAAATGCTGCAACACAATTTTTTGAAGAACTATGCAAAGATTTATCAAAAAAACAAATGGGAAAAATACAAGAGATTTTTACAACAGCAACAAGGATGGAAATATCTTTTTGGCAAATGGGTTTAGACCTATCATAAATAACATAATAAAAAAGGAAAATTATGAAAAAAATAATATCAAAAATATCACTTAGCTTAATGCTTTTAAGCTCAACTGCTTTTGCAGATAAAGAAAAAGTAAGCTTACTTTTAGACTGGTTTGTAAATCCAGATCATGCGGCAATCATAATTGCACAACAAAAAGGTTTCTTTGAAAAGAATAATTTAGAAGTAGAAATTATAGAACCAGCTGATCCTTCAATGCCACCAAAACTAGTAGCTGCAAAAAAAGCTGATTTAGCAGTTGATTATCAACCGCAACTTCAAATGCAAGTTTCAGAAGGTTTACCATTAGTTAGAATAGCAACACTTGTAAACTCTCCTCTTAATAGCTTAGTAGTATTAGAAAATAGTGGTATTGAAAAAATAGAAGATTTAAAAGGTAAAAAAGTAGGATATTCTGTAAGTGGATTTGAAACAGCATTATTAGACTCTATGTTAAAATCTGTAAATTTATCTACTAAAGATGTAGAACTTATAAATGTAAATTGGTCTTTATCTCCTTCATTAATGTCTAAACAAGTTGATGCAGTTATAGGTGCTTTTAGGAACTTTGAATTAAATCAATTACAAATAGAGAAACAAAAAGGAAAAGCATTTTTCCCTGAAAACTACGGAGTTCCTAAATATGATGAACTTATAGTTGTAGCAAACAAAGAAAATGCATCTTCTAAAAAGTATATAAACTTTGTAAAATCTTTACAAGAAGCTACAAAATACTTAAAAGAAAACCCTAAAAAGTCTTGGGAAGCTTTTGTATCTTATAAACCAAAAGAGTTAAATAATGAGTTAAATCGTCTTGCATGGAGTGATACTTTGCCATATTTAGCACAAAATCCTGCTACTTTTGATAAAAAAGTTTATAAAAAAATGGCTACTTTTATGAAAGAAAATAAACTTATCAAAACTTTACCTAATTTAGAAGAATATGCTCAAGAAATATTAAAATAGAGATGAAAAATGCAATTAAATAATTTAAAAAAGTTAAGAGATAAGAATCCATTAATACTTAATATTACAAACATAGTTGTATCTAATTATGTAGCAAATGGATTATTAAGTATTGGCGCTTCACCTATTATGTCAAATGCCATTGAAGAGATGGACGAATTAGCAGCTATTTGTCAAGCTTTAGTTATTAATATAGGAACCTTAACAAGTGCGCAAGTAGAAGCTATGATCCAAGCTGGAAAAAGCGCAAATAAAAATAATACACCTGTAGTACTTGATCCTGTTGGTGTTGGAGCTACAACATTTAGACAAGAGACTGTAAAAACTCTTTTAAGTGAAATAAAATTTGACTTAATAAGAGGAAATGCAGGAGAAATTGCATACCTTGCCCAAGTAAATTGGAATGCAAAAGGTGTTGATGCAGGAAGTGGAGAAGCTAATCTTTCACAAATAGCAAAAGATGTAGCTTTAAAATATAATTGTATAGTTTCTATTAGCGGAGAGATTGATTATATAAGTGATGGAAAGAAAGTAGCAAAAATAGATAATGGAACAGAACTTTTTCCAAAAATCACAGGTTCTGGCTGTCTTTTAAGTGCTATTTGTGGAGCATTTTTAACTTTAGATGAAAAGCCATTTGAGCTTATCGTAAATGCTTGTACAGCTTATGCAATTGCGGGCGAAATTACACAAAAAAACTTAAATGATAGGCAAACTGGGCAGTTTTATATTGGCTTACTTGATAGTTTAGCAATTATAGATGATAAAACCGTAGAAAAATATGCCAAAGTAAGTTTTGAATAAAAGAGAAAAGATGTCTAATATTAAAAAAATGCTGCAAGTCTATTTTATTGCAGGAACTCAAGATTGTCTTCATTTAGGAAATAATCCTCAAGAGAATTTACTTTTTATTTTAGAAGAAGCTTTGAAAAATGGTATTACTTGTTTTCAATTTAGAGAAAAAGGAAAGAATTCTTTGCAAGATAAAAAAGAGATTTTTAATTTAGCAAAAAAAGCTCAAGAACTTTGTAAAAGATATGATGTACCTTTTTTTATAAATGATGATATAGAACTTGCTATAAAATTAAAGGCTTGTGGCATTCATATTGGACAAGAGGATAAAGAAGTAAAAGAAGTTATAAAAGAGATACAAGGAAAACTTTTACTTGGATTATCTATTAATACTTTAGAACAAGCAATCAAAGCAAAAGATATAGAAGGTATTGATTACTTTGGAGTGGGACCAATATATGAAACCACTTCAAAAAGTGATGCAAAGCAAAGTGTTGGTTTAGATTTAATCAAAAGCATAAGAAGTGAAAATATTTCTAAACCTTTAGTTGCTATTGGTGGAATAGATGAAGTAAATGCAAAAGAGATTTTAAAAAATGCTTGCGATGGAGTTGCTATTATTTCTGCAATTACAAAATCTAAAAATCTAAAAAAAACTATAAAAAATCTAAAAATAAGTTACAATTTCATATAATATTCTTAAAAAGGAGAATAAGTCAATCATGAAAAATAATTATTCTCTTGAAGAAATTTATATACTTTGTGAAAAAACTATAAATAACTTAAATAGCAATAAAAGCACTAGTGAAGAACAATTACTCAAGATAATTAGGCTACTGTCTTTTGAAGAAGTTTTTATAATTTATAAAAAAAATAATTATAATTTAGATGAAATATCTAAGCTTTTCAATTTTCATATTGAACAATTAAGAAGCAGTTTTCATAAAGATAAAACTGACTTTTATTTAAGATTTAAAGCCTACCTTTTAATCATTGATTCCTTTACTAAACTATGTTTAAATTTTTCAACTAATAAAGAAAAAAGAGTTTTTATAAAAAATATTCTACAAATTTTAAAAGAATCAAAAAATATATTAAAACTCTATATTCCTTTTGAAGATAAAGAGATTAAGATTTTAAATAACTTAATAGGTCAACAGCTATACTATTACACACATATAAATGAGATTGAGATTAAAAAAAAGCATATAAATCGTATTTTTGAAGAATATTATTATAATCTAGAAAAAATGATACATGGCTATGAATTATCCCATGAATCAAATTTTGGAAATACTAATAAAAGTTTTGAAGAAGTAGAAAAAATGATTTTTTTAAATAACGCATCTTTTTTACTGCTAAAGATGATTCATAAAATAAACTACTCCCTAATAGGTAAAGAATTTGATAATAATCCATATTTTCTTAAAATTGTTGAACAATTTTGCAGCTACTTCAAATTAAATAAAAATAAGAAGAGTAGATCTTTTTTAGAGTTTGAAGAGATTTTAATTGAAGAGTTTAAGAAAAGTATCAAAAAATTAAATAATAACAATAAAATTAACATATTAAATGAAAAGATAGAATTATTAAGAGTTGATACAGATGAGTATAAACAATTAATTGATATTATGTTGGACTCCAAAGTATAATTGCATAGCAGGACAAAATAAATGAAAAAATTAATAATTGAGAAAATTGAAGTACTACCTCCTTTGCCTAAGTCTGTCATAGAATTAGAAGAGTTTAGAAAAATGTCTAATAAAGAACCTCTAGATCTTTTAAAAATTATTGAAAAAGATCCACTAATTATTACAACAGTTTTAAGAGTGGCAAACTCAGCTATGTTTGGTTTTGTTAGTCAAGTTGAAACTCCTAGCCGTGCTATTTCATTATTAGGAATTAATTTCACTATTTCAATTGCCTTAGGTTCTGTTATTCAAAGTTTAGTTCAATCAAATTTAAAAGCATATAATGTTAATACTGAAGACTTTATGTTTTCATCTAATCTTGCAACAAATCTTGTTAATACATGGGTCTCAAAAATAAGTTTTGATTTAAAAGAGGATTTATTATTACCCGCTTTTTTACAAGAAACAGGGAAGTTTGTAATTTCAGAAGCAATAAGTGATAGCTTGCAAATAGAAGAGTTTCAAAATCGTTTAGATGTAACTAAGAATATCTCTGCTGTTGAAAAAGAGTTTATTGGTTTTTCATGTGCAAGAATTACTGCCAATATTTTTAAGCATTGGAATTTAAGTCATAATCTAATTTTCTCAATTGGTTTTGTTGAAGACTTAGAACACTGCCCAAAAGATTATATTAAAAAAGCTCAAATTTTAGAAATAATAAAAATTTTATGTGATATTAGAAATCCACTTTCAGATCAAAATATACAAAAAGCACTTAATAAAGCAAATGAATATGCCTTAGACACTGAACCTTTACTTCAATCTATTGATTCTATTAAATTTAAATTGGAAAATGACCTTTAAGCGTTCGTAAGTTACATTTAAGTACAATATGTAACTTTTTTACCCAAAGGGAACTTGTGTCAAATGTTACATTAATAGTCTTATGTGCGGGAAACTCCTCTAGATTCGCACTTCAAACAAAAAAACAATGGTTAAGAGTCAATAATGATCCATTGTGGTTATTTGTTACAAATAGATTAAAGGAATTCGCTTCTTTTGATAAAATTATTCTTACATCACATGCAAAAGAGTTAAACTATATGAAAAATTTTAGTGATGACTTCATTTTTGTAGAAGGTGGTGAAACAAGACAAAAATCAATGAAAAATGCACTTAAATATGTACAAAGTGATTATGTAATGTTTACAGATGTGGCAAGAGCATGTGTTCCTAAAAAAATAATTGATAATCTGATATTAGAAAAAGAAAATGCTGATTGTATTGTTCCTGCATTAAATGTAAGTGATACAGTAATTTATAATAATGAAACAATAAATAGAGATAAAGTAAAACTTATTCAAACCCCACAACTTTCAAATACTAAAGTACTTAAAAATGCTTTAAATACTGATCTTGAATTTACTGATGATAGTTCTGCTATTAAAAATATTAATGGAAGTATTAAATATATAGAAGGAAGTATTAAAAGTAAAAAATTAACTTTTCAAAATGATATAAAAGATTTTGATTCTCTAGAAAAACCTTCAAAAAACTTTTTTGTAGGAAATGGCTTTGATATTCATCCCTTTGAAGAGAATAAAAAAATGTTTTTAGGTGGTATTCATATTGAAGCACCTTATGGATTTAAAGCTCATAGTGATGGAGATGTATTAATTCATTCTTTAATTGATGCTATTTTAGGAGCAATTGGAGCAGGTGATATAGGAGAATTTTTTCCCGATACTGATTTACAATACAAAAACATTGATTCTAAAATTTTATTAAAAGAAATTACACAATTTATCTATAATGTTGGATATGAGATTGTAAATATTGATTTAACAATAATCGCACAAAAACCAAAAATAAATCCATACAAAAGTGAAATAAAAAGTAAGATTGCTGAACTTTTAAATATAGAAAAACAATTTGTAAATATTAAAGCAACTACAGCAGAAAAACTTGGATTTATAGGAAGAGAAGAAGGTGTTGCTGTTCAAACATCTGCAACACTTAAATATTATGACTGGAAAAAACAATGAATATATTAATTATTGAAAGTGAGATATATCTTGCACAAAAAGTTGTATCTAGATTACTAGATGATGGGCATAATTGTGATTTTGTTGAGACGCCAAATATTGATAATCTAACAAGAGATTATGATATTATTCTTTTATCAACATCTTTGCCTGCTGCCTTATGTAAAACTATTATTAGAAGATATAATGATTCAATAATTTTATTGCTTGTTTCTTATATTTCTGATGAGACAGTTACAGATCCAATTAAAGAAGGTGCAAAAGATTATATAATGAAACCCTTTATAATGGATGAATTAGTAAGAAAAATTTATCATTTTAGAGAATGCAAATCTTTAAGAAAAGAGCTTCAAACCTTAAGAGAATATCTTGATTTTCAATTTGATGAAGTAGATACTACAGGGGCAGTTTTACCTACATCATTTCCCACATTAATTGAAACAAATTCACAAATTAGTGCAGATAAATTAGCATTTGAATTATCTAGAAAACTTAATTTACAAATGAAATTTATTTCACTTAATTCTGATAATTGGCAAAAACAGGTAAATGAAAAATTTAATGGAATAATTTATCTTACTGAATATCATTGTTTAAAGAAAAACTCAAAAGAGAATATAAATAAATTAATTGATGGAAAGAAATGCATAATTGTCTCATTAGAAAAAGAAGAAAGTTTTCCTTATGGAAAAGTTAAATTTTATAAAAATGATACATTAATGATGAGTAATAATATTATGACAATAAATGATTATGTTAAATTAATGGTTTTATCTTTTCAATCAAAATACCCAGATACTGAGCTTTCAAAAAAACTAGGAATCTCTAGAAAATCTCTTTGGGAAAAGAGAAAAAAACTTGGTATTGAAAAAAAGAAATAAGGAAGAAATTTGAGAAAACTATTTTTAACTCTATTTTATAGTGGGCTAAGCCCAAAAGCCCCTGGAACTGTGGGAAGTTTTCTTGCATTAATTTTAGGATTAGGACTTATTCCCTTTGTTCACCCTTCAACACTATTCTTACTTGCACTTTTAATAACAGTTGTAGCAGTAAAACAAATAGATATTTATGAAAAAGAAGTTGGAGTTCATGATGGGAAAGAGATTGTAATTGATGAATTAGCAGGTATGTGGATTGCCCTATCTATTTGCGGAATAAACAATGATAATATGATAATAATGGGAGCCCTAGCCTTTATATACTTTAGACTTTTTGATATTTGGAAACCTTCATTAATTGGAAAAATTGATGAGAAAGTAAAAGGGGGATGGGGAGTTATGGGAGATGATTTACTTGCTGGAGTTGCAGGAGGAATTGCAGCTGCTGGTACTTATCAATTACTTGTTATGTATATTTTATAATTAAAATCTAATCTCTTATAAATTCTAGATTGGGAATATAAATATTTAAATCCCAATCCACTTCAATCTAAGTTAAAAATTCTTTTTTAACTTACGCTACAAGTACCATCGCTACATTTTGAATCTGACTCTTCATCCCAACTAGAAAGTGCAGTTCTAGCTATTACACCAGCATTAGTTAGTGCTACAAAATCTGTTAGCTCAATAAGTTCTTCTTTTGTTATTCCATCATCTAAGGCATCTTTAAATCTTCTATTTGAGCATACAGTACAACCTACTGTTAAAGTTACAGCTAATCCTATCAAATGTTTTTCTCTTTTTGAAAATGATAAATCACTACTTGTCTCACCTAATACTTTTACCGTTTTTAAATCACTACCTTGCATATTTAACCTTTTAAATAGAGTTTTTATTCTACGAATATATTATAGAATATGTGTTCTATAATATATAAAAAAACATTCAAATATATTTAAACTATATTCTGGTTTTTGTATTTTAGTAATTGTTAAGAATTAAAGAAAAATAATACATATTGTAAAATTGTAAAAGAGTTTGCCGTTTTGTGGAAGGTCAAGGCGAAGTTTGAAAATCATAAGGAGCGTACTAAAATACGGAAGGGAAGAAGATTTATGCCTAAAGGCATAAATTTCTTTGCGCATAATGATTTTCAAACTTCAACGCAGAGATTGCGCAAAAAAGGTAAGCTATTTTACAATTTTTGCGAATTCGTTGAAAATGTATTTCGACTCATGAGGCCCTGGACTAGCTTCAGGGTGATGTTGAACTGAAAAAATCTCTTTATTTTTATATTTAACACCTTCAATAGTATTATCAAATAAATTCTTATGAGTAATTTCTGCAATATCAATAATATTATCAGGGACATTATAGTTATGATTTTGTGCAGTAATTTCTACAATACTATTAGTATTTGCTACAGGATGATTTCCACCATGTTGTCCAAATTTTAATTTATATGTATCATAACCATGAGCAATTGATAACATTTGATGCCCTAAACAAATAGCAAACATTGGAATATTTGCATTTATTAATTTTTGAACTTCTTTTTTTTCTTCACTTAATGTTAAAGGATCTCCTGGACCATTTGAAAGGAAAATTCCACCTATTTCTTTCTCTTCAAATCTTCTAATTAAATCTTCTGCTTTAAAAGATGATGGAATAACTTCAACTTCAAGTCCTGATTGAACAAGTTCATTTAAGATATTTCTTTTTACTCCAAAGTCAACAACTAAAACTTTTTTGTCACTCATCATAGCTTTATTATACGCTAATTCATCATGGTTCCATGCTCCAAATTTATGAATATAAGCTTCTTTTGTTGAAACCTCTTTAATATAGTTTATATCTTCAATTCTTGGAGATTCTGATAAAAGTTTTGCTAACTCTTCTTTTAATGATATTTCTGTAGAAGCTATCATCATCATAGCACCTTCATCTCTTAACATTTTAGTTAAATATCTAGTATCAATATTACAAATTCCTAAAACATTATGCTCTTTTAAAAATGAATCTAAATCATTTTGTGCTCTAAAGTTAGAATATTCATGATGATAATTTCTTACTAATATACCCTTACAGTAAGCAGTAGAGCTTTCCATATCATTTTCATTTACTCCAACGTTTCCAATTTCTGGCATTGTAAAAGTTACAAATTGCCCTGCATATGAAGGATCACTTATGATTTCTTGATATCCTGTTAAAGATGTATTAAAAACAATCTCACCAACTGTTGTTCCAGTTGAGCCAAAAGAATTGGCCTCTAAAAAAGTTCCATTTTCTAAATATATCCATACTTTTTGCATCTTACATTAACCCTCGTTTAATTAGTTCTTCTTCGTATAATCTATGATAAACAATATCATACTCATCAGTTCCTGGTATTAATTTTCTTTTATAATGTTTTAATTTATCTAAAACTGCAGAATCAGACTCTTCAAAACCTTTTAAGAATTCATCGATTGAAGTGAAAATTACATTTTTTACTTGATTATCAGAACATGTATAATGAATAAAATCTTCTTCCCATAAATAATCTAAAATTTTATGAGCAATATCTGAAAATCTATCTTCATTATTTAAAATAATGCCATAATCATTTGCCAATCTTTTTTTTGTTAACCAAAATAATTGTCTATAATCTGCATTATAAAACTCAATATTATCTTCTTGCTCATCTAAAATATCTGCAACTTTTTCATCAAGTTCAAGCTCTTTTTCAATATCAGCATCTAATATTTTTTCAATTTCAGCAGCAATTTCATCTTTTGTTTTTCTAACTTCTACAACTTCACAGGTAGCTAAATCTCTAGCGATTCTTCTTGATATATATTGTGTATGATGTAATTTCATTCTCATAGGCTTATCCTCTAATAATTGTATCGTCTCGCTCTGGTGATGTGGAAACAATACCAACTTTTACACCAGTTAATTCTTCTATTCTATTTATATATTTTTTTGCATTTTGCGGCAATTTATCGAAATCTCTACATCCAACAACACTATCCCAACCAGCGATTTCTTCATAAACTGGTTTTACATTTTCTAAATCTGATGGCATATAATTAATATTTTCACCATTAACTTCATATGAAGTACATATTTTTATTGTATCAAAACCATCTAAAACATCAAGTTTCATAAGTGATAGTTGATCACAACCATTTAATCTTGCAGCATGTTTAACAGCAATTGCATCAAACCATCCACATCTTCTACCACGTCCTGTTGTAACACCTACTTCTTTACCAATATCAGCTATTTTTTGTCCTGCTTCTGTAAAATCTTCAGAGGGGAAAGGTCCATTTCCAACTCTTGTAGTATATGCTTTTACAATTCCAGTTACTAATCCAACATCTTTTGGACTAATTCCTAAACCAGTACAAGCACCAGCACTAACTGTATTTGAAGAAGTTACATAAGGATAAGTACCATGATCAATATCCAATAAAGTCCCCTGTGCACCCTCTAGAAGAATTCTTTTATCTGTATCTAAAGCTTCCCATACCATATTTGTAGTATTGGCAATAAATGGTGCTAGTTTCTCTTTATATGAAGTTAATAATTCTATTAATTCATCTTTATTTGGAGTATCAATTTTTAATACATCAAAAATAACTCTATTTTGCTCAAAATACTCTAAAATACTTGCTGTTAATTTTGGAGGATTTAATAATTCCCCTACTCTAAAACCATTTCTAGAAATCTTTTCTGCATATGCAGGTCCAATTCCTTTTCCTGTAGTTCCAATTGCCTTATCACCTTTTAATTTCTCTTTTGCTTGGTCAATTAATGCATGATATGGTAAATTTAAGTGTGCTTTATCAGAAATGAATAATCTTCCTTCTAAATTATCAAATTGCTCCATCTCTTTTATAATTGATTCAGGAGATAATACAACTCCATTTCCAATAATATTTATTGCTTCTGGATTTAGTACTCCTGAAGGAATTAGGTGTAAAGCATATCTTACGCCATCAACCCAAATAGTATGACCTGCATTGTGACCACCTTGTGATCTACATACCATATCATAGTTTTGAGCAAGCATGTCTACCATCTTTCCCTTACCTTCATCACCCCATTGAATACCAACAATTAAATCTGCTTTCATCTTTTCCCTAATCCTCTAAAATTTTTAATAAACTATCTGTGTAAAGTGCAAACCCTAAAGAGCTAATTCCATCAGCACTATATTTTCCACCTTTACAAATTACATGATTATCCTGAATCACTCTGTAATATACATCATCATAATATTTTAATGAGCCATGATAAAGTGGTGCAATTACAAGATTTTTATATTCAACTTCTTTTGCTGTTTTTAAAAGTTTTTCTAATTCAACTTTTATAATAGATGGAACTATTAATATAGATTTTTCTAAATCTTCAATATTTTTAACTTTTATCAAATCATTTAACCATGAGATATTTAAATCAAATAGTTTCGCAATTTCACCATTTTTAAATAAATCAACATCTACATCTAACTCAAGTGCTACTTGTTTTGGAATATTAATATTTGATAATTGTAAAATTGGATTTATTTCTAAACTATTTAAAATAGTCCCTGTTAAATTTAAGATATCAACAATATTATCATGATCAATCCACTCACAACCAATTTGATAATCCTCACTTGAAGGATAAGTAAATACAGGTTGAATGTAAAACCACTTTTTATGATCAGTTGTTCGCCCTAGTCTTTTAGTAATAATCCTAACTACATCTAAAGTAGAATCAGCTCGTAAACTTACTTGCTCATTTTTTTCATCTGAAAATTTAATAAGTTTTTTGTCATTTGTGATTGATTGATGTTGTGAATATGAAAAATTTGGAGTAAGAATTTCTTCAAATCCATTATCACATAAAAGATTAGAAATATTATATTCTAAGTCTCTTTTTGCTCGTGCTGCATTTGCAAAATATAGTCTGCTACCTTTTGGTATTTCATGTTCAAAAACCATTATTTACCTTTAAACATATTTGATGCAAAAACTTTATTTGCAGTTCCATCAAACTCTCTAAGACCTAGTTCATCCATTGCTAATTCAACTGCATTTACAACCCATGAAGCTTCATAATCCTCAACAAGTCCCATATGATTAATTCTAAAAATTAATTTTTTAATATGATCTTGTCCACCTGCAATATTTGTATTATATTTAGTTTTTAAAATTTGTCTAATTGCTGGGGCACTTTCTGTATAAATTGTAGTCATCGCATTTGCTGGAGTTTTAGGATAAACATCACAACCAATAGCAATAAATGCTTCTCTTGTTGCTTTTGCTCTTTGTGCTGTTTTTTCATATAAAGCTTCAAAGCCGCCATTGTTTTTAATATATAATAAAATTTCTCTAAGTCCAATGATTAACGTTGTTGCGGCAGTCCAAGCTGTAGTATTTTCTCTTTGTTTTTTAATTTCAGTTGCTAAATTAAAGTAATAACCTTTAGCATTTGTTTCAATTTTTGCAACAGCTTCGTTTGATAAACCAATCATAGCAAGTCCTGGAGGAAGCATAAATGCTTTTTGACTTCCTGTAATTACTGCATCTAAATTTGAAGTATCAACTTTCTCAACACCAATTGCTGTAATTCCATCTGCTACAATCATAATTTCAGGATTAATTTTTTTAATCTCTGCCGCTATTTTTTCTACAGGATGTCTTAATCCCCCTGCACTTTCACAAATCTGGATAAATATAGCATCAATATCTGAATCATTTTTTACAGCTTCAACAATTGCTTCTGTTGATACAGGAGTATTCCATTCGTTTTTGATTTCAGTATAATCAATATCAAAAGATTGGCATATTTTCCCAAATCTTTCTCCAAACTTTCCTGAATTTACAGTTAATGCTTTCTTAGAACATAGGTTTGTAACACAGGCTTCCATTGCACCTGTTCCACTTGAAGCTAGCATTACAGCCTCAGGCATATCAAAAATTTCTAATAATAATTCTCTAGTTTCTTTAAATATTTTTTCGAACTCTGGTGTTCTGTGATGAATTGTAATATCAGCCATTGCTTTTCGTACAAATTCTGGTACAGGAGTTGGTCCTGGTGTTAGTAACATATAAATTCCTTCATAAGTTTTTAGTAAAACGTGATATTTTATCGAAGTTTTTATTACGAAAAGGTTAAGTAGATAATCATCTAATTTATGCAGATATTTATCTCATTTTAGCTTTATAAAAAAATATGATAAATTTTTTAAAGCCTTTAAATTGCTAGCTTAGAAAGTATATTTACTAAAAAATAGTAATTTCTATTAAGATCTAAACTCTTTTTACTTGACAATTACTACTAATTAGTACTATAATTTCAATAGGAGTTATGAAATGAAAAATAAAAGTTTAATTACTTACGGAGAAAGAACAGACAAGGCTATGAAAACTTGGGTTAAGTTATCTAAAACTTATAACCGATTCTTTAACGAAGAATTAAAATATTTTTCAAGTCATGACTTAACATTTAATCAGTTTAAAGTATTAGAAGTTCTTTATCATAGAGGAGATTTAAATATTGGTTCTATTACAAAACTTACTTTAAGTACACCAGGCAATATTACTGTTGTAATCAAAAATCTTAAAAGGGATTCTTGGATTACATCAATAAATGACCCAGATGATAAAAGAGCGAATATCTTATCAATTACAGAAAAAGGAAGAGCAAAAATGAGTTCACTTTTTCCTAAACATGCCAAAAACATACATGATTATATGGAGATATTAGATGATAAAGAATTAGATACTTTATCAAGGTTATTAGAAAAAGTTTATAAAGCATAAACTTTTTTTTAAATAAATACTACTAACTAGTAATTATTTACTAGTAATATTAAAAGGACAATATATGAATTTAGTAAAATTAGGTTTAGTTTCAATTTTTGCAGCATCGGCATTATTTGCAGGAACATACAAGGTTGACGCAAGTCATTCAAATGTAGGATTTAAAGTAAAACACTTAATGATTTCTAATGTAACAGGTAAATTTGATAAATTTACTGGATCTTTTGAATATGAGGAGAAAACAAATACTTTAAAAGCATTAACAGGAGATGTTGAAGTTTCTTCAATTAATACTGAAAATGAGAAAAGAGATAATCACCTTAAATCTGCAGATTTCTTTGATGCAAAAAATCATCCAAAACTAACATTTAAATTAGATAAAATTGATGGTGACACTGCTTATGGCAAATTATTACTAAGAGGTGTTACAAAAGATGTTAAACTAGATTTTGAAAATAATGGAACAGTTGTTGACCCTTGGGGAAATAAAAGAGTTGGATTAGAATTAACAGGAAAAATCAATAGAAAAGATTATGGTCTTAACTGGAATAAAGGCCTAGAAGCAGGAGGAGTTCTTGTAGGGGAACAAGTAAAATTAAGTATTGAATTAGAGGGTATTTTAGTTAAATAATCATTTAAAAAAAGGCAAAAAGATGTTACCAAGTTTATATATATCACATGGAAGTCCCATGATAATGATGATGGATAACCAAAGCACAAAATTTTTGAAAGAACTTTCATCACGCTTTGAAAAACCTAAGTATATCTTAGTAATATCTGCCCATTGGGTAAGTAAAAATTTAAAAATCTTATATAGGAATAATCCCTCTACTCTTTATGATTTTTATAATTTTCCTAAAGAGCTTTATAAGTTAAATTATAAAGCTTTAAGTTCAAAAAAAAAGAGTGATGAAATTATTAATTTACTTAAATTAAATAATATAATAATAGAAAAAGATAGTTCAAGAGAAGGATATGACCATGGAGTATGGTCACCACTTAAATTTCTATACCCCAAAGCAGATATACCTGTTCTTCAAATCTCTTTGCCCCTAGGTTATGATGCAAAAGAGTTAGTCAAAGTAGGTGAAATTTTATCTAAGCTAAGAGAAGATACCCTTATTATTGGAAGTGGTTCAATGACACATAATCTTATGCTCTTAAATAGAGAAGAAGATACTCTTCCTAATGTAGAAACAAAGGTTTTTAAGGACTGGATTGTTGAAAAAATTGAAAATGCTGATATAGATTCATTAGTTGATTTTAAAACAAAAGCCCCATATTTAGAGCAAAACCATACAAGTTTAGAACACTTTCTTCCACTCTTTGTAAGTTTGGGTGCATCAAAGACTAAAGTTGGAAAATCATTACATGATGTATATATGTATGGTAACCTTTCAATGGATACCATAATTTTCGAGAATTAAGGAAAATAGATGTTGAAAAAATTACTAAAGGAAAATATGGGAACATCAAATTTAGGATGGCTAGAAAGTAGATTTCATTTCTCATTTGCAGAATATAAAAATCCAAAAAAAATAAATTTTGGAGTCTTAAGAGTTCTTAATGATGATATTATTCATCCTAAAACAGGATTTAATACACATCCTCATCAAAATATAGAAATCATCTCATCAAGGGAGGGAATTCTCAAATAAAAATTCACCAAGATGTAAATATTTATGTAAGTAAACTAGATAAAAGAAAAATTTTAGATTTTAAAATTAAAAAAAATAGACAAGTCTATTTTGTACAAGAAGAAGGAAGTTCAAAGATAAATGATATTCTCTTAAATAGTGAAGATGCAATGGAAATTACAAAAGAAAATAAAATAATTATAAAAGCAATTAGTGATTCTCATTTTTTATTTATTAAAATGAAAGAGGCATAAAAAAAGGCAAACTTAAAAAGCTTGCCTTTTTTTGGTATTTTTGAGAAAAGATTAAATAAACTCTACGCCTTTTTCACCCTTAGCAATTTCACCAATTATATATCCATCAGTATTTTCTAATACTGCATCTACATTTTTAGGGTTTACCACTAAAATCATACCAACACCCATGTTAAATGTTCTATACATTTCTTCTACTTCTACAAATTGTCCCATAAATTCAAATATAGGTAATACTTTAATAGCATCTCTTTTTACTATAGCTTTAAAATTATCAGGTAAAACTCTTGGTAAGTTTTCTGTAATCCCTCCACCTGTAATATGTGCTAGGGCATTTATGTTTTCTTTATTAGCTTTAAACTCTTTTACATAAATTCTAGTTGGTTCTAATAAAACTTCTGATAATTTTTTCCCATCAAATTCATCATCTAATGTCATTCCTAATTTATCAAAAATTAATTTTCTAACAAGAGAAAAACCGTTTGAATGAATTCCTGAACTTGGAAGTGCGATTAAGGTATCCCCTTCTTCTATTCTTTCAATTCTATTAAGTTCAGCTTTTTCTGCAATTCCAACACAAAAACCAGCTAAATCAAAATCACCCTCTTTATACATTCCAGGCATTTCAGCAGTTTCTCCACCAACTAAAGCACATTCGCTTCTTATACACCCTTCAGCAATACCTTTTACAACATCAGTAGCTTCTTCAACTTCAAGTTTTGCTGTTGCATAATAATCTAAAAAGAATAAAGGCTCTCCAAAATTACATAATAAATCATTTGTACACATTGCAACTAAATCAATTCCAACTGTATCAAATTTTTTAGAGTCAATTGCTAGTTTTAATTTTGTTCCAACACCATCAGTACCTGATAGAATAACTGGTTCTTTATAACCTTTTGGAAGTTCAAAAGCTCCTGCAAAAGAACCTATTCCACCTAAAACACCTGGAATCATTGTTGATTTTACATGAGGTTTAATATTCTCTACAAATTGGTTTCCAGCATCAATATCCACTCCAGCGTCTTTGTAACTAACTGTTGACATTTATTTCCTTTTTTACTAATAAAAATGACATTCTTAAAAGCCTTCTTTAAAATTTTCTATAAATTTTAAAGCACTCATAAGAGATCCTTCTTATTTAAAAATTTTTGGTATTATATCTAAAATTTAATAAAATATAAGGAGATATACAAAAGATAATAACTTTTAAATATCTATTCATATTTCAAAAAAACTTCTAATAACCATAAATAAATCATTTTTATAGTAAAATCGCGTTATGAGTAATGATTTATTTAAACATGCAATAGCTTTAACAGGTGGAATTGCAACAGGGAAAAGTACAGTTTGCAAGCTTTTAAAGCTTCATGGTTTTTTAATAATTGATGCAGATAAAATTGCCCATAGACTACTTGATGAGCATAGTGATAAAATAGCTTTGATGTTTGGAGAGAAGCTTGTTTTAAATGGAAAAGTTTTAAGAAAAGAGCTTGGAAAAATAATTTTTTCAAATGAAAAAGAAAAATTAAAACTTGAAGCCTTTATTCATCCTTTAATTAAAGATGCAATATATAAAGAAGCTAGAATACTTGAAGATCAAAATAGACCTTATTTCATAGATATTCCACTATTTTTTGAAAAAATGCATTATCCAATACCTAAATCTTTAGTAGTTTATACTCCTGAAGAGGTGCAGATTCAAAGATTAATGCAAAGAGATAAGATAAATGAAGAAGAAGCTTTATTAAAAATGTCTAATCAAATGAATATTGAAGAAAAGAAGAATTTAGCTGATTTCGTAATTGATAATTCTTTAGACCTAAAGAATTTAGAAAATGAGTTAGAAAGAATTATAAAGGAGATTTTATGACATATACAAAATATAGTGCTAGTGGAAATGACTTTGTAATTTTTCACTCTTTTCTTGAAAAAGATTTTACACAAGATGCAATAAAACTATGTAATAGAACAGAAGGAATAGG
>JBFHGG010000035.1:0-26438 GCA_041583235.1 Halarcobacter sp. | reverse complement strand
ATTGATAATTATGATATTCATGCTTCATTAGAACCTGGGGAAACTAGTACTTTAGAGTTTACTGCAGATATAGAAGGTGTATTTCCTTATTACTGTACTGAGTTTTGTTCTGCATTACACTTAGAAATGATGGGTTACATGATGGTTAAAGATCCTAATAAAAAATATGTAAGTGCACAAAAACTTAAAATGCAAACAATGAGTCCTGAAGAGTTAAAAGCTGAATATGATAAAACAGTAGCTGTAAATACTGCAACTGATGCGGTTATTCAATCTGTTGTTAAGTTCTTAAAAGACAATAAATTTGATGAACATAAAGTTGTAGCTGATTTAGTTACTGATGCCTTTGATCAATATGGACAAATTCCTGCTCAAAAGAAAAAATCTGATGAAGCAATAGCTGCTGGAGATACTGAAAAAGCAATTCTTTTTGAAAATATGATTTGGCAATTAATGGTTAAAACTGCAGATGTTGGTATAAGAGCTAAAGATGCTTTAGTAAGAAAAATTGCGTCTAAGCAATCTGCTTCAACTGCACGTGGTGAAAAAGCATTTGCAGAAGGTGGATGTAATGGTTGTCACGTAATAGGAAAAGTTTCATCAGGTCCTGATTTAACTGGTGTATTACAAAGACATGAAAATGGTGTAGATTGGGTAAGTAGATTTATTCTTTCACCTGAAACTATGTATGATGACCCATATGTAAAAGGTATGATTGATTACTTTAATCTGAAAATGCCTAATCAACATATGAGTAAAGAAGAAACAAAAGATATTATTGAATATCTTAAATGGATTGACGAAAACGCTAACCTTTTCTAAAATCTTAAGTTAATAGAGATAAAAAGGAAGATAAAACTCTTCCTTTTTATTGATAAGTATCAACGTTTCAAATTTGGTTTTTTGATACTCTACAAATACAATAAGCTTTAAAATATAACTTAGTTTTTAATTTATATTTTAAGACTTAAAATTAAGGATAAAATAATGCATTCAAGCTTTATAAAATCAAAAATTTATGCCTCTTTAGCATTAATTATTATGACAATAGCATTTACATTTCCAATGATTTCTTTTCATGGAACTTTAAATAAAATTCATGAAGATAAAATTGAAGAGATATCTCCTTTTGCCATAAAAACTTGGAATTTTTATAATCAAGGAAGATATAAAAGTACAACGACTCCAAAAGAAGCTCATAATAACTTAGAAGAGATGATTGAAACATCATCAGAAATTGGTGTGGCATCACTTCCTATTTGGTCTTGTTCATTAGATGCTCCAAATTATCCTAAAAAAGCCTTTCCTGATGGTATTCCTGTATTCTTCCATTTTGATGGATTTTCAGGAGAAGTTCATGAAATGAATACAATTAATCATTATGTAGGAATGGATCCTATGTGGGCAGGAGGAACTTTTGAACGAGAAATTGGTATTTATGCACTTTTAGGTCTCTCTTTATTTATGATTTATTTTTTACTTTTTCATAAAAAAATATTAACTTATTTTATGTATATACCAGCAGCTCTTCCACTTCTTTTTATAGCTGATTATTCATATTGGCTATATTGGTTTGGACATAACTTGCATGATTGGGGAGCATTTAAAATTAAACCTTTTATGCCTACAGTTTTTGGAGATGGGAAAATTGCACAATTTACAACACACTCATATCCAACTATTGGTTTTTATTGTCTTTTAGCAATTGGTTTATTTAGCTTTTTATCTATTCTTTCTAAGAATAAAGCTATGAGAGAAACCGGAATTAATTATAAAGATTAAGAGGCATAAAATGTTATTAAGAATTATTGCTTTTTTTATTATATTTATTAATTTTTCATTTGCTAATTTATTGCAAGAAGCAATAGATAATGCACCTGCTGGTTCTATTTTAAAACTTCCTAAAGGAGTTTATAAAGGCTCAATTATTATTAAAAAACCTATTTCTATAATTGGAAAAGAGGACGGAGTTATAATTGATGGAGAAGGAACAGGAACTGTTATTGAAATTGATTCAGCTTATGTAACTTTAAAAAATTTGACAATTACAGGAAGTGGAGATAGACATGATAAATTAGATGCCGCTATTAAACTATCAAACTCAAAACAATCAGAAATCTCAGATTGTATTATAAAAGACTCTTTATTTGGGATTGATGTATCAATGACAAATAATTCAATAATCTCTAATAATTACATTACTTCAAAAGTTGTTCCTTTGGGATTAAGAGGTGATGGCTTAAGACTTTGGTATTCAAATGAAAATATTATTACAAAAAATAAATTAGTAAAGTCTAGAGATATGGTTGTTTGGTATTCTCATGGAAATGAAATATCAGAAAACTTTGGAGAGCATAATAGATACTCTTTACATTTTATGTATGCAGGTAAAAATTATGTTAGAAATAATACTTATCAATTTAATTCAGTTGGAATATTTTTTATGTACAGCAAAGATACTATTGCAATAGGAAATACTGTAAAAAGTTCTTTAGGTGCTACAGGTATGGGAATAGGGCTTAAAGATGTTTCTAATTTTACACTTAAAGATAATACTGTAATTTATTGTGCTCAAGGGCTTTATATAGATAGGTCTCCTTTTGAACCTGATACAAAGAATTGGATTGAAAACAATAAAATTTTATATAACTCAGAAGCATTACATTTTCATTCACTTAGTGAAAATAATGTAATTAAAGGAAATAATATCTTAGGAAATATAGAAGATATTATAAATGATAGTAGAGGTTCAAAAACAGATGAAAATGAAATTGTAGGTAATTATTGGGACAATTACGAAGGTTTTGATAAAGATGGGGATAATATTGGTGATACACCCCATAAGGTTTATCAATATGCAGATCAATTATGGGCATATAATCCAGATGTAAAGTTTTTTTATGGTTCACCTGTTATTACACTACTAAACTTTCTTGCAAAATTAGCTCCTTTTTCCCAGCCTATATTTTTAATGCAAGATAAAAAACCAAAGCTAAAGATTTAAGGATTTTATAATGGCAAATATTAAAAAAGATAGAAGAACTTTTATAAAGTTTTCAACACTAGGAATTTTAGGCTTAAGCTTAGGAGCTGGAATTGTTATAAGTCCTTATGCATTAAGTGCAGAAACAAGACTTAGACCCCCAGGGGCTGTTTCAGAAAAAGAGTTTTTAGCTCTTTGTATTAAATGTGGGCAATGTTTACAAGTATGTCCTTATCACTCTATTAGTCTTGCTGATATGGCAAAAGGCCATGGAAATGGAACTCCTTATATAGATGCAAGAGAACGAGGATGTTATTCATGCACAGCAGTACCTTGTGTATTAGCATGTCCTAGTGGAGCTTTAGATCATACTTGTGAAAAACCAGAAGATATAAAAATGGGAGTTGCTGTTTTAGAGTTTCCAAATAAATGTTTAGCTTTAACAAACACAGTAGTTCCCAAAGGTCATAGTAAAAGAGTGCATGATTTTACAAATGCTCAAAATAATGTAACACAACTAGAACGGGATATGTTAGAAAAACTTGATGCTTTTGAAGGTAAACAATGTACTATTTGTGCTGATATGTGTCCAATACCAAATCCTTTAACTGCTATTTCAATGGTAAGGGAAGGTTTAGGGAATAAACCTGAGATTTATTCGGGATGCATTGGTTGTGGAGCTTGTGAAGAGTTATGTCCTGCAAATGAAGCTGCAATTGTTATAAAACCAAGAGTATCTTATGAAGATTATTATGTTAAAGGAATTAAATCATGATTAAAAGAATATTATTAAGCACTGCTGTTGTTATTTTACTCTGTTCTTGTTCTAAAAAAGAAGAAGAAAAAGAGGTGAAAAATACAAAGGTAGAAGAACAAGCTCCTTTACAAATTGAAGTAGAAAAGAATGAAAATGCAAAAGAGATTAAAGTAGCACAAAAAGATACAAAAAAGAAAGAAAATGAAACATATTACTTTAGTTACAACGGTGTTAAAAGCGAATACGATCCAAATGCAAAACCAGCAAATGATGATGCTTCAGTTAGAGTAAAACCAAGAAGTGAAATTGATGCAAATTTACATATAAGAAGTCCATATGAAAAAGTTAAAATTTCTATGATGGTTAAGAGATTGAGCAAAAAATTTATTGTCAAATGTTCTGCTTGTCATAATGATTATGCAAATGGAATTATTGGACCTTCTTTATTAGATAAAGATGCTGATTTTATTTTTTCTAGCATTATGAAATTTAAAAGTGATAAAAATGCAAATGTTCTAATGTCAGGCTTAGTAAATCAAATGGAAGAAGAAGAAATCAAAGAATTATCTGATGAGATTTATGAATTTAATAAACAAATTAGGGAAGTAAAATGAAGAAAATCATTGCAATAATTTCTACTATTGTAGTTCTTGGATTAATGCTTTTTACATTAAATAATGGAAGAGCTTTTCAAGGTGGCGAAGCTGGAAATATTATTGAAGATATGAAAACTTTAGAAAAGAAAGCAAGTATTAAACCTAAAAAAGAGAAAGATATTGAAGGTGATAAACTTAAAGCATTAAGGGATAAGGCTGGGAATACTGGCACTTTTCAAGTTAGTAATGCTTATAAAAGTAAGTGTGCTTCATGTCATGGAGTTGATGGTTCAGGAATGCAAAATGGTAGAAAACTTATGGGACCAAAACTAATAGGACAAAGTGAAGAAATATTATATAAAGATTTAGTTGATTTTAAAGCAGGTAGAAAAGAGAATCTTATTATGAAAGGTTTATTAATGAATTTAAGTGAAGAAGAGTTAAAAAACTTTGCAAAAGAAATCGCACAATTTAAAGCAAAACAAGAAGCTTTATAAAAAAATAAAATTTAGATTTTAGGAATTTAAAATGGATAAATGGAATAATAGAGAAACAATAAAAAGATCAACTTTTCTTTCTACTTTTTTTGATAAAACAAGAGAAGGAAAAACATATTTTTCATATAGAATGAAAAGATGGATAGTAGTAATATCAATCCATCTACTTTTTTTCTTATCATTTGCAATTGATATTCAAACATTAGAAGGTACATTAAATGGTTCTAGATTTTTAGGTTTCCATTTAATTGACCCTTTTACAACAATTCAAATGTATTTAGCAACTTATCATATGCCAATTAATATAATAATTGGAACTGTAACTATTTTAGCTTTTTATCTTTTTGTAGGTGGAAGAACTTACTGTTCTTGGGTTTGTCCATATGGAATATTAAGTGAGATTGGTGAGAAAATCCATAATACTTTAGTTAGTAAAAAAATTATAAAAGAGAGAAAGTTTGATCATAGAGTTAGACATATATTTTGGTTTATGTTTATGATTATGGCATTTACAAGTGGCTATTTAGTTTTTGAAACTTTTAATATAGTTGGAATTTTAAGTAGATTTATTGCTTATGGTTGGAGTTTAGCTTTAATTTGGGTTTTAGTAGTATTTTTAATTGAAGTATTTTATTCAAGAAGAGCCTGGTGTACATATATATGTCCTATAGGAACTACATATGGATATTTAGGAAAAGTAAGTGGTCTTAGAGTGCAATGGAATGATAACTGTGACCATTGTATGGTATGTCATGATGTATGTTTTGAAAACCAAGTATTAGAATTAACTAAAGCAAAATATGATGAAGAAAGAAAAGAAAAAGGTATTAAAGAACAGTATGTAACCGGTGCTGATTGTACTTTATGTGGAAGATGTATTGATGTTTGTCATTCAGATGCATTAAAATTTGATTTTAGAATGAAGGGATTGATATAATGATACAAGTATCAAACTTAACAAAAAAATTTGCTTCCCATCTTTCCTTAGATAATGTAAGTGTAGATTTTAATAAAAATGATTATGTTGCATTAATGGGACCAAATGGTGCAGGTAAAACTACTTTAATTCGTTCTATTATGGGATATTATCATCCAGACGCTGGAGAAGTATTAATTAATGGTTTAAATCCAATTAAAAAAAGAACTGAGGTCTTAGACAAAATTTCTTTTGTTCCACAACTTCCACCTCCTATTAAATTAAATCTTGATGAGTTAATGAAATATATTCAAACGTCATCAAATGTAGATAAAGAATTAATAATGCATTATGCAAATGAGATGAAATTAGATATTAATAATAATCTAAATAAATCATTTTTTAAACTTAGTGGAGGAATGAAACAAAAAATGCTTATTGCAATATCATTAGCAAAAAAAAGTGAAATCATAATTTATGATGAACCAACAGCAAATCTAGATCCCAAAGCTAGAGATGATTTTTATAGATTATTAAAAGAGAATGAAAAAGAGAAAATTTCATTATTTGTAACTCATAGATTAGATGAGGTAAAAGATATTGTTAATAGACAAATTTATATGGATTTGGGAAAAATTGAATCAGATCAAAGGGTAGAAAAATGTTAATAAATAGAAGAAAATTTTTGCAAGGTGCTGCAACCTTTGCACTTATGCCAGTATTATCAGCTTGTGAAAAGAAGATATCTTCTACACATCAAGAGATGCATTGGGATAGAGATATGTGTGATAGGTGTAAAATGGTTATAAGTGAAAGAAACCATGCAGTACAAGTAATAAATGAAATAGATGGTAAAAGTTATAAGTTTGATGATATAGGGTGTCTAGTTCTATGGTTTAAGGATGAGTCTATTGCATGGAAAAACAAAGCTAAAATATGGATTACAGATGTTAAAACTTCAAAATGGATTGATGCAAGAACTGCTTTTTATGAAACTATGATTATTACACCAATGGCCTATGGCTTTGCTGCTAATGAGAAAAAAGAATCTATTCAAGCAGGCTTAGAAATAATTGATTTTAATGAAATGTCAAAAAGAGTATTAAAAATTGCTAGGTAATAAAAATATGAATAATATAACAGTAAATGAAAAAATTCTAGGAGATAAAAAATGAAAAATTTATCATTAATAGCTTATTTGGATTTAAAAGAATCTCTTAGAGCTAAATGGTTTATAGTTTACTCTCTAGTTTTTGGAGGAATGATTGCACTATTTTTTATTGCAGGAGTTACCCAATCTCAAGTTATGGGATTTAGTGGTTTAAGTAGATTACTACTTATGTATATTCAAGTAACTATCGTGATTTTGCCAATATTTATACTAATTACAACTGTAAGATCAATTTCAGGAGATAGAGATACTCATATTTTAGAGTATATGCTATCTTTTCCCATCTCCCTTAAACAATATTATTGGGGTAAAATATTAGGAAGATTTATTACAGTATTTTTACCTGTATTTTTTGCAATGTTTATTGCGATTATTTATGGTAGCTTTATTGGGGCCTCTATTCCTTGGGAAATATTCTTTTTATATGCAGGTTTACTTTTTTCTTTAACTTCTGCATTTTTAGGAATAGCATTTTTTATCTCATCATTTGTAAAGACAAGTGAAGTTGCACTAGGAATTTCATTTTTTATCTGGATTTTTTTACTAGCATTTATTGATATTGCACTTATTTCACTTATGATGCAAAATAGATTTGAAGAAGGATTTATAATTGCTATTGCATTATTAAATCCTATGGAAATATTTAGAGTTGCTGCAATCTCATTGTTTGATCCATCACTTACTGTTATGGGACCTGTTGCCTTTTATATTTTAGATACGTTTAAACAAACAACTTTTGTTTTGTTTTCCATTGCTTATCCAATTATATTAGGACTTGCATTTACTTTTTTAGGTTATGCAATATTCTCAAAAAAAGATTTAGTTTAAAAGGAATTATTTATGAAGAAAAAATTATCGTTATTAGTGTTATCAACTTGTTTAATAGCAACACTTAATCTAAGTGCAAATGAAACTTACAGTATGAATTTTGATAGAGATACTAGAGGCTTAATGAGAAAACTTCCAGTTTATAAAGATCCTGCTTGGGTTTGTAAAATTGTAAGTAAAGAAGGAAAAGAGTTCTATTTTTCGAGTCCAAAATCTTTAATGGAGTTTTATTATAATCCTGAAAAAAGACCGGAATCTAAAATAAAAAACAATGATGATATAAAAGAAATTATAATGACAGATTATAAAACATTAAAAGCTATAGATGCAAAATATGCCTTTTATGTTTATGGAAGTCATAAGATATCTTTATCAGGTGATGACCTTCCTGCATTTAAAGATATTAATGATGCAAAAGAGTTTATGGATAATAATAATGGTAGAAGAATTCTAAGCTTTAAGGAACTAAAAAATGGTCTTATCCAACTTCTAAATGGCGATATATAATCGCTGTTTAGATTAAATAAACCATAATAATCTTTTTTTAATTACTCTCTTTAATTATATTACAATATTCTATCTTCTAAAACAAATATTATTTTATTTTTTAACACATTATTTATTTCAGTTTTGATAAAATCATTAATACCCATAAAAAGTCTTTATATATTGATTTTTTTGGTGAATAATTTGAATAAAGAGCTTATGTATAGGCTTTTGAAGCTTTTAAAATAGAAATTTTAAAATTTTTCATTTACAAAAGTTGAGTAATATACTAAAAATTGTAATCTAGGATATTATAAATGTATAACATTATTTTATTAGTTGTGTTTTCTTTTACACTTGCTTTTTCTAGTAATTTTGAAAAATTGAATGAAACAAGTTATGATATTCAATTTAATAAAGCAAAGGTTTATTTTACAAATAAAAACTATGAAGAATCTTATAACATATTAAAAAAACTTTTTTTGAAAGATTTTACTAATGTAAAAGTTAATTTCTATTTAGCAAAATCTGCTATTAAATTAAAAAAGTATGGTATTGCACAAGCAGCTTTTGACAGAATTCTGATAAATGATTCTTCAAATAGACAAGCAAAGTTTGAAGAAGCAAAACTAATGTATATAGTTGAGAATAAAAAAGAGTCAGAATTAAAATTAAAAAAATTATTAAAAGAAGAGGGCTTAACAAAAGAGTTGATTAACTCAATTGAAAACTATCTAGAATATATAGATGATAATAAGAAATTGACTGAAATAGATTCTTTGTTAGTATTTGGAGTAAACTATTTGGATAATGCAACAACAAGCCCAACAGATAAATATATTTTACCAAACTTTACATATTTAGGAGAACAAGGGGATGATGTAGTTGACGATATTAATTTTTTACATTTTTATAATATTAATATAACAAAAAGATTTTTAGATAATGAAAATTTAAAATTTAGAAATAGTTTTACATATTTTGATAAACGTTTTAAAAATGAAAAAGATGAAAACTTCGAACACTATTCATATGAACCTAGTTTAAAACTATATGATAAAGGTAATATTTATTCATTAGCTACGAAACTTGGAAGATATCAGCCTGGGCATAATGATAAGAGTAATTATTTTGATAGTTTTAATATTTCAAGCTCAGTAGAAAATAAAAATTATTTTTTATATTTAAATGCCCAAAGATTTTTTTACAGAGAAGATGATAAAAAAGATAAAAGCTATTCTTCATATCAATCTAGACTTCAAATAAATGACTTTTATGGATTTACATTATCTACACTATTTACAAAAGATATAAAATTTAAATCTAGAAGAACAGATATAGATAAAATATACTTAGATAGTTCTTTAAGTTATAAGTATAATTTAAGTGATACTGTATTTCTTAAACCAAAACTTAGATATAAGATGGTGAATTATGCTGATGAGAGTATTGCCTTTAATACAAAAAGAAAAGATAGATTAACAGAGTATAGTTTAGAAACAATAAAAAGTATTAATAAAAGTTCATATATTAGTTTTCTTACATCTTATTTAGATAATTCATCAAATCATAATGAATATAAATATAATAATAGCAGAATAGGTTTTTTATATGTTAAAAAATTTATTCTTTTTTAAGGAGTGATATAAAATGAATCAAATAATAAAAATATTAATTTTTTTAACAATTTTTTTAATGCTAGAATTATCTGCAAATATTGGAACAGTTGTAGCATTAAAAGGTGATGGAGAGATTTTACGAAATACAAAAAGAATTCCCCTAAGCCTATCTTTGCTTGTTGAAAAAAATGATTTAATAATCACAAAAGATAATAGTAAAGTGCAAATTATGTTCACTGATGAAACTATTATAACTCTTGGGAAAAATTCAAATGTTGAAATTAATGAATTTTTATTTAAAGAAAAAACAGATTCTAATTCAAAATTGGATTTTAAATTTCTAAAAGGCATATTTAAAATAATCACTGGTGAAATAGGAAAAATAAACCCAGATGGTTTTAAAATAACTACAAAAACTGCTAATATAGGAATAAGGGGTACACAAATAAATTTGGAGTTAACAGATTCAAGAGAATTTATTAAGTGTGCAGAAGGGGCAATTGATATTACCCTTTTATCAACAGGAGAGACACAATTATTAAAAAGTGGGGAATCTATATCTATTAATATATCAACAAGTAATAAAAAGAAAGATGGGAGTCTAAGTAATTCTTTAATTTCTTCTTCAAAAATAGATACTAAGTATGATTCTTGGATAAAAGAGAATAATTCAATTAGAAAAGCTGTAGAAGATAAATTTAAAGAAGGACATATACAAGATTATGAAACAACTTATCTTAATGGAACAATTGTAGAAAGAAATGATGGAACAGTATCTTTTGATACTTCAAATGCAACTTTTGAAATGAGTATTGATTTTGGAAAAGAAAGAGATGATAATCCAGTAACAGTATCTAACTTTAAAATTATGACTAATTCCCAAAATACTGTAAAGAATGTAGTTGGAAATATAAATGAGAATAATGAAATTGAATTATCTTATACTACAAATTCTTTAGGGAAACAAGATGTTATAAATACTATGAAATTTAAGAATAATGACTTAGATGTAGAAGGAAAAGATTTAGAGTTTAAAACAGGAGCTCAAGATGAGCCTGTTACAATTCATGAAATTCAACTAGAAGCTAAATAATTTTGATGTTTTATTATTTTAAGTTTTTTTATACTAATAAAATGGGCAATGTGCCCATTTTATTTTCTCTTTAAAAGTTTTTTTATACCTTACGATCCATACATCAAATCTGGTAAGAATAGTACAATATCTGGTATATATGTAATTAATAATAGACCAACTAAAATAGTTAAAGTCCATGGCCAAGCTGCCACAATTACATCTTTTATACTCATACCTGTAAGTCCTGATGTTACAAACAAGTTAAGTCCAACAGGAGGGGACACCATTCCTAACTCCATATTCACAGTAATTACAATACCAAAGTGAATTGGGTCAATTCCAAGAGCTACTGCAACAGGAAGTAATAAAGGTACCATAATCATAATAATAGCACTTGGTTCCATAAATGAACCTGCAAGAATTAGAAGTAAGTTAACCATAAGTAAGAACATATATTTATCTACATTTGCTTCAATTAATGCTTCAGTAATTCCTTGTGGAATATTTTCAATTGTAAGAAAATGTGCAAATAACATAGCATTTGCAATAATAAACATAATCATAGATGTAGTTTTTGCAGACTCTAATGCAGTTTTATAAATATTTCTTAGTTTAATATCTTTATAAATAAATACAGAAACAATAAATGCCCAAACACAAGCAACAGCTGCTGCCTCAGTTGGAGTAAAGATACCACCATAAATACCACCAATAACAATAACAATTGTCATAAGTCCCCATGATGCATCTTTCATCTTTTCAAATCTTACTTTAAAAGGTTGTGGCTCAGTTCTTTCAAAACCAAGTCTTCTAGCCCCTATGTAAGTAACAATCATCATCATAATTCCAAGACCAATACCAGGAACAACCCCAGCCATAAAAAGTCTACCAATAGAAACTTCTGCGGTAACTCCATATACAATAAGTACAATTGAGGGTGGAATTAAAATACCTAAAGAACCAGCCGTAGCAATAGTACCAACAGCGTATTTTTTAGGATATCCAGCTTGCATAATTGCACCAAACATAATAGAACCAATTGCAACAACTGTAGCAGGTGACGAACCAGAAACAGCAGCAAAAATAATAGATGCAAAAATTGCAGAAATTGGAAGACCACCAGGTAAGTGACCAACGATTGATTTCGCAAATTCAATAATTCTTTGGGCTGCACTACCTTTTGATAGTAAGTTACCTGCAAAAATAAACATTGGAATTGCCATTAATGAATAATGCTCAATTTTTTCAAACATCATTGAAGAGATTTCAATAGGAGAAATATCAGTAAATAACATTAATGTTACAAAAGTTGATGCTCCAAGACAAATTGCAATTGGAGTACCTAAAATTACAAGAAAGAAAAATATTCCGAATAGTACTGCTATACTCATAGTAATCCTCCTGTTTTCTTCTCAACTTCTTTAACCATTTTATTTAACTCCTGAACATTTTTATTATCGGCATTTCTACTTGCACCAATTCCCATTTCAGATAGTACATGCTCTGCTTCACTCTCTTTTACAATTTTATCATGTGATGTAGATAAAATACCATGAATTCTCTCTGCTACTCTATATGCTGCAAATGAAAATGCTATAGGAATAACTAAATATACAATCCACATAGGCATATCCCAAAGGTCAATTGATCTTTCATCTAATTCAATAACTAACTCAAGATATTCATATCCAAAGTATGCAACTGCAAGTAAGAAAATAAATGTTATTAAATGTGAAAGTAATAACATTACTTTTGCAATTCTTGAAGGAACTATATCAAGAACAATAGTTACAGCAATATGTGCATCTTTTTTGAAACAATATGCAGCACCAAAAAAGACACTCCATAAAAATAAAAAGATTGTTAATTCTGTAGCCCATACTAAGGATGCATCAAAGGCATATCTTGCCACAACATTTGTAAATGCAACTGCAACTCCAGCACTTATTCCTATTGCTGCGATTGATTGATTTATAAAACCTATAGTTTTACTTATTACTTTAAAAATTACCATTTTTTACTCCGTGGCTAATGCGCCCTTAATTAAATCTTCACCAATTTTATTTTTATCATAAAAATTAGGGTAGATCTTACTAACAGCTTGTCTCCAAGCATCTTTTTGCTCTTTTGTTAAATTAACAATCTCCAAGTTTCCAGTTTTTTCTGAATATGCTTTAATTTGTTCAAATTGCTCAGTGTTTAACTGTTCTGCATATTCTCTCTCTTTTTGCGTTGCATCATTAATTGCTTGTGTAACGTGCTTTTGCAAATCAAGAGGTAAGGATTTCCAAAACTTTTGACTCATTACAACTAAATAACCAAGGTATCCATGATTTGTTATAGTTAAATATTTTTGAACTTCATGGAACTTTTTAGTATAGATATTCGAGTTTGTATTCTCTTGTCCATCAATTACACCTTGTTGTAAACCTGAATAAACTTCAGAAAAAGGCATCATTTGAGGGTTTGCATCAAGTGCATGGAATTGTGCTTCAAGAACTTTTGAAGACATAATTCTAAACTTTTGACCACTTGCATCTTTAGGTGAGATTAAAGCTTTTTTTGAAGATGATAATTGTTTAAAATGGTTATCCCAAAAATTTAAAGCAATATATCCTTTTTCTTTAACCATATCTTTTAATTTATCTCCCACCTCACCATCTTGCACTCTATGTAAATGGTCCATATCTTTAAATAAAAATGGTAAATCAAACAGTGCTAATTGAGGTACTATTTTACCAAATTTAGAAAATGATGGTGCAGCCATTTGAACAGAATCAAGTTTTAAGGCCTTTAGAACTGCATTGTCTTTATACAATTGTGAAGAAGGGTAAACTTGAACATCAATTCTGCCATTTGATAGCTCTTCTAATCTTTGTTCAAAGAAATCTGCAGCTTTTCCTTTTGGTGTATTTGGACTTACAACATGAGAAAATTTTAAAATAAATTGCCCTTTTTTATCATCTTGTTTTATTTGGGCAAGTTCTTTTTCATCTATTTCTTTTTTTTCGCTACCACAACCAGTTAATATCAATGCAGATGTTACAGCAAGACATGATATTAGACTTTTTATTGTAGGTGTCATTCATTCTCCTTTTTTACTTTATAAGAAAATTATAATCTAAAGTTATGTACCTATTATGTAGATAAAAAGAAATCTTTAAATTTATTTTTATTTTGTAACTAAATGAAATTTTTTAATTAAATTATGGTATAAAAATGAAAATTTTATTAAAGTTTTAAAATGAAAGAGAGGGAATAAACTATCGGAAAAACCGATAGTTTATTAAAGATTATTTAGTATTTAAAGCACCATTGATTAAGTCTTTACCAATTTTTCTATCAGAGTAGAATTCTGGGTAAATTTTGCTAACTGCATCTTTCCAAGATTGTCTTTGTTCTGGAGTTAATTTAATAATTTCTAAATTACCAGTTTTTTCAGCATATGCTTGAATTTCTGCGAATTGTTCTTTTTCTAATGCTAATGCATATTCTCTCTCTTTAGCAGTTGCTTCTTTCATAGCTTGTTTTACATTTGCTTGTAAATCTGCAGGTAAAGATTTCCAGAATTTTTTAGACATAACTACTAAATATCCTAAGTAACCATGATCAGAAATAGTTAAATATTTTTGAACTTCATGGAATTTTTTAGTATAAATATTTGATATTGGATTTTCAGCCGCATCAATTACACCTTGTTGTAATCCTGAATATACTTCAGAAAATGGCATCATTTGTGGGTTACCACCAACTGCATGCATTTGTGCTTCTAGAACTTTTGAAGACATAATTCTAAATTTTTGTCCTTCTGCATCTGAAGGGTTTACTAAAGCTTTTTTTGATGATGAAAATTGTTTAAATCCATTATCCCAAAAATCTAATGCTACTATACCTTTAGCTGTTACCATATCTTTTAATTTTTGACCAACATCTCCATCTTGAACTCTATGTAATTGATCAATATCTTTAAATAAAAATGGTAAGTCAAACAGTGCTAAGTTTGGTACAATTTTACCAAATTTAGAAAATGATGGTGCTGCCATTTGAACTGAGTTTAATCTTAATGCTTTTACAACAGCATTATCATTATATAGCTGAGATGATGGATATACTTGAACATCAATTTTACCCTTTGATAACTCTTCTAATCTTTGCTCAAAAAATCTTGCAGCTTTTCCCTTTGGTGTATTATCACTTACTACATGAGAGAATTTTAATGTATATTCCGCAGCTAAACCTGATGTAGCTAATACTGCTGCTGCAACCGCTCCAATTACTAATTTCTTCATTTTGACTCCTTGAATTTGTATATGAAAAAAGTATAATTAAAACTTGTGTAAGAGTTATGTAGAAAAAGACAAATTTTTAAAAAAAATGGCCCTTTCGTAGCATTAAAATAGCAATTATGTAAAATCTATACTCTTTACAAAATTGTGCATTTTTTATACATAAGAAGGAACTTAACGGTAACAATTAGTTTAACCCTTTTTTAAACAATTTTTTGTTATATTATCTGACTTTATCGAGGAATATAAAGATATTAATTTTTTATTAAAAGGATAATAATGGGATGTAATTTAGATTTACTTACTTCTTCAAAAGATAACTGTGGTTTTGGTTTAATTGCAGATTTAAAAAATAGACCAAGTCATGAAAACTTAGAAGATGCTATTACTTCGCTTGAGCGAATGATGCACAGAGGTGCAGTAGCAGCCGATGGTAAAACTGGAGATGGTTCTGGTTTATTACTATCTATGCCAAATAGATTTATGAGAAAAATAGCTAATGAAAATGGTATTGATTTACCTGAAAAATATGCTGTAGCTATGATATTTACAAAAGATTTAAATGACATTGATACTTTCAAAGAACATTGTGAAGAGAATGATTTAAAAATTTTAATGACAAGAGAAGTACCTCTTAACAAAGATGCTTTAGGAAAACAAGCCTTAGAAACACTACCTCACATAATACAGGTATTTGTTAGTGCAAATGCCTTAATGTCATCAAAAAGATTTGATGCTATGCTTTATCTTACAAGAAAAGAGTGTGAGCATAAATTAGTAGACAAAAAAGATTTTTATATTCCAACATTTTCGTCTAGAGTAATTGCGTATAAAGGGCTTATTATGCCTACGCATATTAAGAATTTTTATGTTGATTTAAGAGATGAAGATTTTAAAATCTCATTTGCACTTTTTCATCAAAGATTTTCAACAAATACACTTCCTCAGTGGAGATTAGCGCAACCATTTAGATCAATTGCTCATAATGGTGAAATTAACTCTGTTGAAGCTAATAGATTTAATGTACAAATTAAATCAGAACAAATTAAATCAGAAATTTTTACTGATGAAGAGATTAAAAGAATTTTACCTATTTTACAAATTGGTAGCTCAGACTCTGCATCACTAGATAATATGTTTGAATTTTTACTTGCAAATGGTGTTGACTTTTTTAAAGCAGCAAGAAGCTTAGTTCCAGCTCCTTGGCAAAATGCACCACATATGGATGCTGATTTAAGAGCATTTTATGAATATACATCAACTGCAATGGAAGCTTGGGATGGTCCTGCTGCAGTTTCACTGACTGATGGTAGACATATTGGATGTTTAATTGATAGAAATGGTTTAAGACCTTCTAAATATATAATTACTAAAAATCATAAAATGTATATTACATCTGAGTATGGTACTGTATCTTTAGATGAAGATAATATTTTAGAGCGTGGAAGATTACAATCAGGAGAAATGATTGGACTTGATCTTAAGCATGGTAAAGTATTAAAAGAAGAAGATATTAATGATTATTTAAAATCTTCACAAAACTATGGTAAATGGTTAAACTCTGATATGGAATACTTACAAGAGTATATCGATGAGTCATTTTTAGATACTGATGATTATAAGATGGAAGAGTTAGAAAAAAAACAAAAATATTTTAATATTACTTATGAAGCAATTGATCAAATTATTGAGCCAATGGCAAAAGATGGAAAAGAACCAGTAGGTTCTATGGGTGATGATACTCCTTTAGCATGTTTCTCAACTGTTAATAGAAACTTCACAGATTTCTTTAGACAAAAATTTGCACAAGTAACGAATCCTCCTATTGATCCATATAGAGAAAAAATTGTAATGTCTTTAGAAACAGGATTTGGTCATATTCATAATATTTTAGATGAGCAACCTGAATATGCAAAAAGATTAAAAGTTGCATCACCTATTTTAATGCAAGAAAAATTTGATGTTCTTTACTCTTTTGGGGATTCAAAGTCTCCAAGATATGAAAAATATTATAAAAATAGAACATTTTCAACAACTTTTAAAAAGGATTTAAAAGCATCTTTAGCGCAATTAGCTTCTAATGTTATTAAAGCTGTAAAAGTTGATGGAGTTTCTGTTGTTATTTTAGATGATAGAGATATTAGTGAAACTACAAAATTAATTCCAATGGCAATGGCAGTTGGTTTTGTAAACGAAAGATTATTAAAAGAGGGTGTTAGACATCATGTCTCAATAGTTGCAGTTTCAGGAGAAATTTATGACCCTCATATGTCAGCAGTACTTATTGCTTATGGAGTTACAGCTATTTATCCATATATGATGTATGCTTCAACTGTAGCTTTATTTGAAAGAAAGGAAGTTCCTAAGTATGAATTACAAAGATTCCTTAAAAATACTCAAAAAGCTTTAAATGCTGGACTTCTTAAAATTATGTCTAAAATGGGAATTTGTACAATTGCATCATATAGAAACTCAAGATTATTTGATATTATTGGATTAAGTGATGAAATGATTGAGGATTGTTTTACTGATTCTCAATCTGAATTAAATGGTCTTGGTTATGATGATATTGAAGCAAGAATAGAAAAACAACATTTTAATGCATTTTTTGATGATAAGCATATGTTCCCACTTGATTTAGGTGGTTTTTATAAATATATGCATGGTGGTGAGTACCACGATTATGGTCCAGCTACTACTAATGCTATGCATAATAAAAAAGCACAAAATAAAGAAGATGTTAGTGATTTTGATAAATTAAGAGATTTAGTTAATAATAGAAAAATGAAATTTATTAGAGATTTCTTTGAATTTGATTCTGATAGAAAAGCTATTGATATAAATGATGTTGAATCTGAAGATGAAATTTTCAAAAGATTTGCAAGTGCTGCTATGTCATGTGGTTCTATCTCTCCTGAAGCTCACGAAGCAATGGCAATTGCAATGAATACTTTAGGTGGTTCATCTAATTCAGGTGAGGGTGGAGAAGATCCAGCTAGATTTAATACTTTGAAAAATTCTAAAATAAAACAAGTTGCATCTGGAAGATTTGGTGTAACTCCAGGTTATTTAAGATCTGCTGAAGAGATTCAGATTAAAGTTGCTCAAGGTGCAAAACCAGGTGAAGGTGGACAATTACCAGGACATAAAGTATCTCCTTATATTGCAACACTAAGACATACAATTCCTGGTGTTACTCTTATTTCTCCTCCTCCTCATCATGATATTTATTCTATTGAGGATTTGGCTCAATTAATTTTTGACTTAAAACAAGCAAATCCTGAAGCAAAAATCACAGTTAAACTTGTATCAACTATTGGTGTTGGAACTATTGCTGCTGGTGTTGCAAAAGCTTATGCTGATAAAATTGTAATTTCTGGTGCTGATGGGGGAACTGGAGCTGCTCCTTTAACTTCTATTAAACATACAGGTAATCCTTGGGAAATTGGTCTTGCGGAAGCTCATAATGCTTTAAAAGCGAATCACTTAAGAGAGTTTGTACATGTTCAAACTGATGGGGGTTTAAAAACAGGTCTTGATGTTGTAAAAGCAGCAATGCTTGGAGCTGAATCATATGCCTTTGGTACAGCAGCATTAACACTTTTAGGATGTAAAATCTTAAGAATTTGTCATACAAATAAATGTTCTGTTGGAGTTGCAACTCAAGATGAAGATTTAAGAGAGCACTTTACAGGAACAGTTGAAAGACTGATTTCTTACTTTACATTTATAGCTCAAGATGTTAGAAGTATTTTAGCATCTTTAGGTTATTCATCCATTGAAGAAATCGTTGGTAGATCAGATTTATTAAAAGTTATTGATGATGAATTTGCACAAAAATTTGATTTCCAAAATGTATTAAGAAGAATTGATGGAATAGATACTTGTCAAAAAGAAAAAAATGAACCTTTTGATAAAAATAAATTTGAAAGAGAATTACTAAAAAAAGTTCATAGAACAATTGAAAAACCTACTGTTCCTATTAAAGTTAAAGAGACTATTACTAACTTAAATAGATCATTTGGTACTCTAATTTCTGGTGAAATTGCAAAATATTATGGAGATAAAGGTTTACCTGATGGTTCTATTAATATCTTCTTAAAAGGTATTGCTGGACAATCTTTTGGAGCATTATTATCTAAAGGTATGAATTTATACTTAGAAGGTGCAGCGAATGATTATGTTGGTAAAGGTATGCATGGTGGTAAAATCATTGTAAATACTATACATCAAGGCCCACAATTTGCAGGTGCTGGTAATACTTGTTTATATGGAGCAACTGGTGGTAAGCTTTATGTACGAGCTGCTGCGGGTGAACGATTTGCAGTTAGAAACTCAGGTTGTACTGCTGTTGTAGAAGGAACAGGTGATAATGCTTGTGAATATATGACAGGAGGTATTGTTGTAATTTTAGGAAATACAGGTGTTAACTTTGGAGCAGGGATGACTGGTGGACTTAGCTTTGTTTATGATCCTGAAAAATCCTTTGTAGATAAAATGAATCAAGAATTAATTGAAGCTGTTAGAATTGATACTGATGATACTGAAAGAGAAAGACTTTATTTAAAAAGATTATTAATGGATTATTTAAATGAGACTGAGTCTGAAAGAGCTGAAGGAATCTTAGAAAACTTTAGAGCTGAGATTAGAAACTTCTGGATGGTTAAACCAAAAAATATGACAGTGTTACCACTGAATCCAGATGAGGGAGATTAGAAGATGTTAAATTTTACTAAATTTGAAAGAATAAATCCTGAAAAAAGGGATGTATTACAAAGATTAAAAGATTATGATGAAGTTTATCAAGTATTTGGTAAACATAGAGCTAGAGAGCAATCTGATAGATGTATGCAATGTGGTGATCCATATTGTCATACAGGTTGTCCTTTACATAATTTTATTCCAGCGTGGTTAAAACAAACTGCTGAAAAAAATATGGAACTTGCCTTTGCTTTATCAAATGAAACTTCTCCTTTCCCTGAAATTTTAGGAAGAATTTGTCCTCAAGATGTACTTTGTGAAGGTGCTTGTTCTTTAAATACTGGACATGGTGCCGTATCTATTGGAGCAGTTGAAACACACTTAAATGAAAGAGCTTTTGAAAATGGAATGAGACCTAAATTCTCTCCTATTAAAGGTGATAAAAAAGTAGCAATTATAGGTTCTGGACCTGCAGGAATTTCCGCAGCTACTTTCCTTTTAAGAAATGGAATTGCAGTTGAAATGTTTGAAAGAGATGATAGAGCTGGTGGACTTTTAATGTATGGAATTCCTGGCTTTAAACTTGATAAAACAACAATTGATAGAAGAATAAACTGGCTTTTAGAAGCAGGAATGAAACTTCATTTAAATTGTGAAATTGGACGTGATAAAACTGTAGCTGAACTTGAAAATGAGTTTGATGCAATTTTTGTTGGAATTGGTGCAAAGGCTGGTAGATTTGCAAAAATTGATGGTGAAGATGCTTCAAATGCTTATTTAGCAATGGACTTTTTAACAGGAATTCAAAAAAGAAATCTTGGAAATAAAACTGCTAATTTTATTGATGTAAAAGATAAAAGAGTAATAGTTATTGGTGGTGGAGATACTGCTATGGACTGTGTAAGATCATCTGTTAGAGAAGGTGCTTCAAGTGTTAAATGTCTTTATAGAAGAGATGAAGCTAATATGCCTGGGTCTAAAAAAGAGGTTGTTAACTCAAAAGAAGAGGGTGTTGAATTTGTATTTAATGTAAGCCCTAATAAAATCATCAAAGATGGTGAAAAAGCAATTGGTATTGAAGTTCTTAAAACTGGATTATCAGAAGCTGATGAGTCTGGACGTCAAAGAGTTTCTATTATTGAAGGAAGTGAATACACAGAAGAAGCAGATGTAATTATCTTTGCTCTTGGTTTCTCTCCTGAAGCTCCTGCATTTTTAAAAGATGCAAATGTTAATTTAAATTCTTGGGGTGGTATTGAAACAAACGCCTTAAGTCAAACTTCAAATCCTAAATTTTATGCAGGTGGAGATTGTAAAAGAGGCGCTCATTTAGCTGTTACTGCAGCATTAGATGGACGTGAAGCTGCACAAGAGATTGTAAAAGCTTTAGCTTAGAAAAATGTTTGATTATAACTCGTTTACAAAGGCAGTTATAGAAGCAAATAAAGAGTTGTATGAGTATATAAATACTCATATGACTTCTTTTGACTTAGAAGAGACTAATACCATAGGATATGGTGGAGACAAGACTTTAAATATAGATATCATCGCTGAGAAGATATTTATTAAGTATTTATCATCTTTTGGTGATATCTTTTCAGAAGAAATAGGTCTTATTTCTTCAAAATCTAATATAAAAATTATTATTGATCCCTTAGATGGAAGCCACAATTTTCAATCTCAATTACCATATTATGGAACTTCAGTTGCTTTACAAATAGATGAAGTAACTAAAGCTGGTTATGTAGCAAATTTATCTAATGGAACTATTATCTACAAAGCAAATGAAACTGCTAAACATATCTATTTAATAAACGAAAAAGAAGTTAAAACTTATAATATAAAAGAACCCTCTATTGGAATTTTTGAAAGAGCATACGCTTATCCTGAAATTTGTGAAGAATTGAAAGAAAAAAGAATAAAATTTAGGAGTCCTGGTGCTGCTGCTTTATCTTTAGCTTATGCAAAAAATCTTAATTTTGTACTCTTTGCTGGAAAAATTAGAGAGTTTGATATTGCAGCTTCTTTATACATAAATGACAATCTTTTTATTCATCAAGATGATGAATTCTTAATTGTGACTAAAAAAGAGTCTTTTTTCTTACTAATTAAAGAAATTATTAAGAATAATAGGCTATAACTCCATCATAATATTTTAGTTAGGAAATAGAATGTCTTTAATAATTACTGATGAATGTATTGCATGTGATGCATGTAGAGAAGAATGTCCAAATGAGGCAATCGAAGAAGGGGATCCAATATATATTATTGATCCTGATAGATGTACTGAATGTGTTGGCCATTATGAAGAACCAGCTTGTGTTGAAGTATGTCCTGTTGATTGTATAATCCTAGATTCAGATAACCAAGAAACAATGGAAGAACTAAGGTTTAAATACAAACAGTTACAAGAAGAAGAAGTATAAAATGGCTAAAGTAACAACTATTATTGACATTGGGTCAAACTCAATGCGTATGGTTGTTTTAGAGAAAAGCAGTCGTTTTGCATTTAATCTTATAAATGAAACAAAAAGTCGTGTAAAAATTTCTGAAGGTTGTTATGAAAATGAGGGCAAACTTCAAGAAGCTCCAATGCAAAGAGCATTTAACTCTTTGCAATCTTTTTTAAATATCTCAAAAGCTTTAAAATCAAGAAAAATTATCTGTGTTGCCACTTCTGCATTAAGAGATGCTCCTAATGCAAAAATATTTTTAACAAAAGTAAAAAATGAGTTAGGGCTAAATATAAAAATCATTGATGGTCTTAAAGAAGCATATTATGGTGGTGTAGCTGCACAAAACCTTATCTTTTCTGATGAATTTGTAACTGTAGATATTGGTGGTGGATCAACTGAATTTTCTTTTATAAAAAATAGAAAAATCGAGCATTGTATATCTTTAGATGTTGGGACTGTTCGTTTAAATGAATTGTTTTTTTCAAAAGGTGATATAGAAGGTGCTAGAAAATATGTTTTAGAAAAGTTACAAGAAGTTAAAAATTCAAACTTTGAAATACCTACAAGTGTAGTTGGAATTGGTGGAAGTATTAGAGCACTTTCAAAAATTATTATGAAAAGAAATCATTACCCTTTGGATATACTTCATGGATATACTTATTGTGTGGATATAAATAGGCATATTTTTGATTCAATATTAAATGCGAAAAACTCAAATACTTTAAAACATTTGGGCGTAAAAAAAGATAGATTTGATACTATAAAAGAGGGAACTTTTATTTTTGATACTATATTAAATGAGTTAAATATAAAAAGCGTTATAACTTCAGGAGCTGGAGTTAGAGAAGGTGTATATTTAACTGATTTATTAAGAAGCTCAAATTGCAGATTCCCTGCTAATTTTAATGTAAGTGTTAGAAGTTTACTTGATAGGTTTCAAATTGATACTAAGCAAAGTTCATATTTAGGTAAAAATGCTTCTGATATATTTGAAGTTTTAAAACCACTTCATGCACTTGATGATAAGTTTAGAACACTTTTAGTAATAGCTTCAAAACTTCATTCTATTGGTACAACACTAAACTTCTATAAATCAAATGATAATACTTTTGATTTTATTTTAAATGGGTTAAATTATGATTTCCTACATTCCTCAAGGGTTACAGTTGCACATATGATAAAGTTTTCTAAAAAGTCTCTTCCTTCAAAAAGAGATTTAGAAAAATATAATGAACTCTTACCTGACTTTGAAACTATGCAATGGCTCTCATTTATGATTAGCCTTAATCTAATGATAAATCAAGATATGTCAAATCCAAATGTTTCATATAAACTAAAAGATAATAAACTTAAAATCTGCCTAGAAAATTATTTATATATTGTTGAAAGTGAAATAGATAAACTTCAAGTTCCAAAAGGTCTTAAGGTCAAAGTTCAATGCTAAAAAAAATTTTATATTGGATTTTTATATTTTTTGTAAAGGTTATGCAAATCTTTCCAAAAAAAATAAGAAGAGCATATCTTTTTGCCTTTTCTAGAGTTGTATACTTCTTTGCTAGAAAAACAAATAGAATAATTAAAGCAAATTTAGATTTTGTGTTTGATAACAAATTATCAAAAGAAGAGATTAAAAAGATTCAAAAATACTCTTATTTTAATATGAATCTTTGGATTTTATCTCTTATTGAAAATCTTACAGTAAGTGATGAAGAATTAAAAAAGAATGTGACAATTGAAAATGTTGAAGTTTTAGAAAAACTAAAAAAAGAGAAAAAGCCAATTATTTTAATATCTGCACATTATGGAAATATGGAAATGTTAAGCTGTTATTTAAATAAATTTGTAACTCCAATACATCAAGTGGCACGACAATCAAACTATGAAGAGTTTGATAAGTTTATAGTTTATTCAAGAGAAATGTCTGGAGCAAATATTGTTTTTAGAGATGGAGCTGTTAAAAAACTAGTGAAAGCTTTGATGAAAAAAGAAGTCATATCTTTAATTATTGATCAAAATATAAATAGTAAAGATGGAATAGAAGTAGAATTTTTAGGTAAAAAAGCTAATCAAACAGCAACTTCAGCAACATTAGCAAGAAAATTTGGTGCATATGTAGTTCCTGTTGCTATTTTTAATCAAGACAATTATAAATATAATATCAAAATATATGATGCAATAGAACCAATAAAAACAGATAATGAAAAAAATGATATAAAAGCTATGTCTCAATTGCATGCTAATGCAATATCTGCTATAATATCTGCCGATCCAAAACAATGGTTTTGGCCTCATAAAAGATTTAAAGCACATAATAAAGAGATATATGAAAAGAATTTTAATAATAAGTGATGGAAAACCAGGTCACTTAAATCAATCAATAGCCTTTTGTAAAATTAAAAACATATCTTATGATATATTAGAAGTTCAATTTAAATCAAAATTTTTCAAAGCTTTATCATATCTTTATGAAAAATTGTCAATCTATACAAACTCATTATTTAAAGCATATAGAAGATATAACTATGAGTTTTATGATGCAGTTGTTAGTTGTGGTTCAGGAACTTATTATTTTAATAAATTTGTCTCAAAAAAATATAATATAAAATCAATAGCACTAATGCTTCCAAAAAGTTTTAGATATAGTGACTTTGATTATATTATAGCTCAAGCACATGATAATCCACCAATTTTAGAAAATTTAATAAAAATACCGTTAAATTTATCATTTTCAAAAGCAAAAGGAATTGTAAAAAAAGTTGAAAACAAAAAAGTTCTTGCTTTGATTATTGGTGGGAATAATGATGTTTTTAAAATGAATGTAAATTTAATAAAAAATGAACTAGATATGATTTTTAAAAAGTATAAAAACCATTTAAAATATATTACAACATCAAGAAGAACAAGTAGAGAAATTGAAAAATTAATTGAATCTTATGATTTTGATTATAAGTTAATTTTCTCTAAAGAACCAACTATTAATCCAATTCCAGACTTTCTAGAAGTTTGTGATGAACTTTTTATAAGTATTGATTCAACTTCAATGTTAAGTGAAGCTAGAGCAAATAGCCAAGCAAAAATAAATATTATAGAATTGGATTCAAAACAAAATGATACAAAGTTTCATAGGCTAGCTAATATTGTAAAAAGTTTAGATAAAAAAGTAGATTTTGAGAGACTACTTAGAAGAGTTGAGATATGAGAGTAGTTCAACTTATTCCTGAACTTAATGAAGGTGGCGTTGAGAGAGGTGTTGCTGATTTAAACAAAGAGTTTATTAAACTTGGTATTGATAATATTGTTATTAGTAATGGTGGAAGATTAGAAAAACAAATTGAACTTGATGGTGGAAAACATATAAAATTTGATGTTTGTAGTAAAAACATTTTAACAGTACCTTATCGAGTAATTAGATTAAAAAAATTATTAAAAGAGTTGAATCCCGATATTCTTCATGTAAGAAGTAGAGTACCTGCATGGCTAGTATATTTTGCAAACAAAGCTTTGAAAATAAAAGTAGTAAGTACTGTTCATGGTTTTAATTCAGTTAGTTTTTATAGTAAAATAATGACTAAAGCAGATAAAATTATATGTGGTAGTAGTTTTATGATTGAACATATTATAAAGAACTATGAAACACCAAGAAATAAAATATATTTAATTCCTAGGGGAATAGATTTAAACTATTTTAATGACAAAGACTTGGATAAAAACTTTATAGATAATTTAGTTTCAAAATATGATTTAAAAGAAAAAAAAATATTAGTTCAAGTTGCAAGAATAACACAATGGAAAGATCAAGAAACTACAATAAAAGCTTTTTCAAAATTAAAAGAGAAAATAGATGATGTTAAATTACTTTTAGTTGGTGGATATAGAGAAGATAAAGAGAGTTATTATAGTAAATTAAAAGAGTTAGTGCTAAAGTTAAACTTAGAAAATGATCTTATTTTTTTAGGTCATACAAATAAAATAAAAGAAATTTTTTCAATTACAGATGTAAATATTTCATCTTCATACAAACCAGAGACATTTGGTAGAGCAAATGTAGAAGGAATGTTTTTAGGTGT